>URRG01000273.1 GCA_900550095.1 uncultured Oscillospiraceae bacterium | reverse complement strand
CGGCACTGATAGGATGCAGCGGAGACGGAAGCAGCTCTTCCGCTGCGGGCGGAAAAACGAGCGAAAACCAATTGAGCACAGATGCCGGCGCCGGCGGCGAAAAGGTCAAACTCACGGCCATTTTTGTAAAGCATAGCCTTACAAAAGATCTGAACGCCATGCAGTGGCTGGCCGATCTGGAAGAGAAATGCGGCGTTGAGGTGGAATGGCAGCAGATTTCCGCCGACTGGGATCGGAAAAAGCCCGCCATGTTCGCCAGCGGCGAAATCCCGGATCTGCTTATCAATGCCACTGCCGATTCTGACTATGTACAATATAACGGCCTGTTTGAGGACATGAAGCCTCTTATCGAGCAGTACGCCCCAAATTTGCAGAAAATGTTCAAGGAATTGCCGGAAACGGAAACTATGGTAACAACCATGGAAGGCAAAATCTTCGGCACCCCCAAATACCAGAGCGTTTGGCCTAATACCAACGGGACCATGTATATCAATAAGAAGTGGCTGGACGCTGTGGATTTGGATGTTCCCACCACATGGGATGAACTGGAGGAAGCTCTTCTTGCCTTCAAGGAAAACGATGTAAATGGAAACGGCGATCCTGACGATGAGATCCCCATGGATTTCAACGGCGGCTTCTGCGGGCCCTACAGTCTGATGCACCTTCTGGGAAGCACAGGAATGCAGATCACCGGTCCTACCCCCACCGGCGGCTATTTTGCGGAAGACGGCCAGGTCAAGAACTACTATGTGGACGAGCGGTTCAAGAGGACTGTAAAATTCGTACAGCGCCTGTGGGATCAGGGCCTCATCAATGAAGAGGCTCTCACGCAGGATTATTCCAAATACCAGTCGCTGACCAGAAGCGACGGGGAGACCTCCAAAGTCGGATTTACCTGGGGGTGGGAAAAGACCCAGCGTGTGGGCGTAAATCTTGCGGAGGAATATGTCTCTATTCCCCAGCTGAAGGAAAATGAAGACACCGAGAAGGTCTGCTATTCCTATGACTTCTACGGCCTGAACTATGCCGGCAACCGTGCTGCCATGAGCGCCAAGTGCCAAAACAAGGAGGCCGCTATGAAGTTCATCGACGGTTTCTATGACGAGAAGGTCAGCCTCGAAGTCCTCTTCGGCGGCATGAACGATGCCGATATGTGCGTCAAGGATAACGGAGACGGCTCCTATGAGGTCCTTGCCCCTGCCGATGCCAATCTGGATCCCAGCAGCTGGAAATGGACCAATACCTTTGCTGACAACGGCCCCATGTGGATCCGTGACGGAATGAAGATCGCTCTGGGCGCCGACATGCAGGCCGTTACCGAAGAAAAATCCGTATATGACGGGCTCTTCGAGGATCTGGATCCCAAGGACATTTATCCGGACATGTTCATGAAGTACAGTGAACAGGATACCAACACTATGGCTATGAACCAGGCCAACATTGACAACATTGTAGAACCCGCCTGGTCCTCCTGGGTCACCGATCCCTCCAAGGACGTCGACGCCGAATGGGACGCCTATGTGCAGAACGTTATGAACGCCGGCCTCACTCAGAACCTGGAGATCCGCCAGAAGGCCTTCGGCGAGTATCTGAAGACCATGGCATAAGATAGGCTTCTATGTCCAAAAAGGGGATGCCCTCCAGCATCCCCTTTTTCGCTTAGCGTGCCGTCCGTCTTCGCGTTGCTGAGAGGCGACGGCAAAAGATCCCATTTATGAGAATTGGGTGAGAATTGGGTCTCTGTGACCCAAGGCAAGCTTTCGGTCCGATTCTGCGATAGCGTATATAGGTATAAGCAGAATGTAAAAGCCTCAGAAATTATCCAATACCCCCTTCTGAAGCGTCTGCAGACGCCGCTTCAGAAGGGGGCTCGTTTCGCTTTCTCAGCCTGCTTATCCCTTGGCGTCGTACCAGGTCTCGCCGATACTGGCCTCTGCCACCAGGGGGACGTCCAGCTTTACGGCCTTCTCCATCTCTTCGGTCAGAAGGGCGGAGACTTTTTCCGCTTCATCCCGGGGAGCTTCTACGATGAGCTCGTCGTGCACCTGCAGGATCAGCCGGGCCTTGAGGCCCTCCTCCCGCAGGCGGGCGTTCACGCGGATCATGGCGATCTTGATGATATCCGCCGCCGCGCCCTGGATGGGCATATTCCTGGCGACCCGTTCCCCGAAGGAACGCATATTGAAGTTTTTGGAGGAAAGCTCCGGCAGATAGCGCCTGCGGCCGAACAGTGTCTCCGCATAGCCCAGCTCGCGGGCTTTTTCCACCGCTTCCTTCATATAACGGTCCACCCCGCTGAAATGATGGAGATAGTCGTCGATATACTGCTTTGCCTCTTTTTGGGTGACGCCGATATCCTTGCTCAGGGAGAAGGCCCCAATGCCGTAGACGATGCCGAAATTCACCGCTTTGGCCCGGCTGCGCATGAGGGGCGTCACCAGCTCCGGCGGCACATGGAACACCTGCGAGGCCGTGCGCCTGTGGATATCGTCGTTTTCCCGGAAGGCAGCCGTCATGTTTTCGTCCCGGGCGGCGTGGGCCAGCACCCGCAGCTCGATCTGGGAATAATCCGCGTCCACCAGGACCCAGCCGGGCCGGGCGCAGAAGAAACGCCGCAGCTCGCGCCCCAGCTCCGTGCGCACAGGGATGTTCTGTAGGTTGGGTTCCGTGGAGCTGATGCGCCCTGTGCGGGTTTCCGTCTGGTTGAAGCTGGAATGGATGCGCCCGTCTTCCCCCACCACCTTCAAAAGCCCGTCGCAGTAGGTGGATTTCAGCTTTGCAAGGGTCCGGTAGGCCAGCACCTTTTCTACGGCGGGGTGCTCCCACCGAAGGCTTTCCAGCACCTCCGCGTTGGTGGAGTAGCCGGTCTTGGTCTTTTTCCCATGGGAGAGGCCCAGCTTTACGAAGAGGGCGTCCCCCAGCTGCTTCGGGGAGTTGATGTTGAATTCGTATCCCACCAGCTCATAGATTTCCGCCTGGATGCGGTCTATTTCCCCCTGCAGCTCCTCTCCGTAGCGGCGGATGCCTTCGCTGTCCACCGCAAAGCCGCAGAGCTCCATCCCTGCCAGAACAGATGCCAGGGGAAACTCGATATTCTGTAAAAGAGATTCCTGTTTTTTCTCGGCGATCTTTTCGCTCAGAATAGGATAGAGAGCGGGCAGCAGGGCGGCCTTTCGGGCTTCCTCGGGCAGCCCCTCTGCGGCTTCCCGCTCCGGCGCCCCGTATTCCTGGGCGAGGCGGGAGGGATCGTAGCCCGCCGCCGAAGGATTCAGCAGATAAGCGGCCAGGAGGATGTCGTATACCTCCGCCCCGGGCCGGATGCCCTCCCGCAGAAGGGCGGTGAAAAAGGGTTTGCTGTCGTGCAGGATGAGCCGGACGCCGCTGTTTTCCCACAGGGCCCGGAGACACGCAGGATCGTCCAGGCAGGCGGCTTCCCCCTCATAGGCGCAGTAAAGAGCGCGGACATTTCCGTCCTTATAAACAGGCTGGCA
This sequence comes from uncultured Oscillospiraceae bacterium, assembly GCA_900550095.1. GTDB lineage: Bacteria > Bacillota > Clostridia > Oscillospirales > Acutalibacteraceae > UMGS1264. The sequence continues at coordinate 548 of URRG01000273.1, read as the reverse complement.
GTATATATCCTTCTGTTGTTCGAGGGCCTTCAGCAGAGCACGGGATTCTGTTTCCAGCAGCCGGAGGGGCGGACGGGCCGCCGTCCCTTCCTCCTCCTGGGTGAAGTCCGCCGAAAGGCCCATTTTTTCCATGAGCTTGAACAGCTCCAGCCGTGCCATCAGGCGGCCCGCCTCCGGCTTCACGGGGCCGGGGACGAAATCCTCCGGGATATCGTCCACCGGAGCGTCGGTGCGGATGGTCCCCAGAAAGAGGCTCAGGCGGGCGCTCTCCTCCCCCGCTGTGAGCTTACTGCGCATGGCGGGCTTGATTTCCGGCGCCTCCAGATGGGAGTAGACCCCGTCGAGAGAGCCGAAGGACTGGATCAGCATCTGGGCCCCCTTGGCCCCGATGCCCGGAACGCCGGGAATGTTGTCGGAGGAATCCCCCTGGATGGCCTTGATGTCGATGAGCTGGGCGGGCGTTACGCCGTATTCCTCCCGGATGGCGGCCTCGTCGTAAAGAGTGGAGACGGGCTGCCCCATTTTGGTGGAGAGCAGGCGCACGGTCA
>URRG01000272.1 GCA_900550095.1 uncultured Oscillospiraceae bacterium | reverse complement strand
TGCTCCCTTCCCGCAGGCGCGGAAGGAATTCCGGACTGCGAAAAGGAGAGGGCCGGGAAAAAAAGCGGTGTGGGAGGAATTCAATCTGCGGCAAAAAAGGAGAGGGCCGGGAAAAAAAGCGGTGTGGGAGGAATTCTGCTGTTTTGGATCGCAGCGCTTGTCATGACGGCTTTAGCAGTTTTGGCTTCTCTGGCCTTTTCGCAGTCCGGAATTCCTTCCGCGCCTGCGGGAAGGGAGCAGGCTATTCTGCACTTGGCCTCCTCTCTGTTTACAGAGGGGGAATTTTCCCTTTCTGATGAGGATGTTTCGTCCCTTCTGTTTCCTGCGATCCAGAACGCCTTCTCAGAGGGAGAGGGGCTCACAGGTTTTTCTGTAGAAGCAAAGGAGGAGAACAAGTTTTCCCTTTCTATGGGCTTCCGGGCATCCGGAAGCCGGTTGGGCCTTTTCTGCAGCGTGGAGCTCCTTCCGGAAAAAGAAGGTTTTTACGGCCTGCGGATCGCCTCCGCTTCTCTGGGAAAGCTTCCCGTCCCGCCTCGGTGGGTTCTGGAAAAGGCCCGAAATTCTCTTTCCTCCTTCGGCAAAGTGGAAGAAGATACGCTGTGGATCCCTTCTTCCGTAGCCGTTCCCCTCTGGGAAGGAACGGAGCCGCTCACGCTGAAGCTCACGGATCTTTCGGCAGGCGGCGGCAAACTGCGGGCCGGTATTTCCGCGGAAAGCATCCCTTTGGAGCTTTTGGGAAAACTTTTGGCTGGCTGATAAAAAGTGAAATTCTATATTGAAGCGATGTGGGAGATGCTTTTCTCTATGGGAAAGTATCTCCCATATTATTTTAAACTCTATCTTTCTAATATATTTTAACGATATATGTTGAAAAATATGTATAAAGATGATATTTTATACTAAAAAGAATACCTGTTTTAGTAAAGCACATAATCGAACCCTTTTTTCGCTTGTGAATGGAGGGGAGAATATGACAAATACAGAAAATACACCGAAGAAAAAAAGATATGCGGCCCGAGTCGTATTGATTCTTGTCTTGGGATGCATAGGAGCCTTCATTCTATTGGATTTGATCTGCTATCCGGGGACGACGGATTTTTATTCCCTTATGGATCTGAAAAGAGGGGAAATCTGTGAAGTCCGCTTTCAGCGGTATGGAAAAATCGCTTCTATTCGTCAGGAGAAAAAACTCCAGGATACGCTGGATATATTCGACTGTGATGTGGAAAAGCAGGGGCCTGTCATTCACTGCGGCTGTACCACCGGCAGCGGCAGGTTGGTGATCTTTATCCGGGAAGACGGGTCGGAAGCCAGGCTTTTGCTGGATACAAGTGATGTGTATTCTTCTTATATGCCCAGATTTCAGAAGGGCCTATATTATTATTCGTTCACAAAGCGGATCGATGGTTCCTTTTTGGACGCGTTTCTGGCGGAGGAACAGTGGGAAAGCGTGTATGTGTTTTATCCGCGCGAAGGATAGGACGGCGAGGACCGGAGCCGGCACCGCGCGGCGGGCGGGGCAATAGGGCCGGCTTTGGCCCGGAAAACGAGCGGAAAGGCGGCCTTTTGTAAAAACAGAACAGAGCGAGGCGTTACTTCCCGGATTCTTTGGCAGGTCTGCTCTTGACATCCGGGCGGTTTTGTTGTATAATCACAAACTGTAAAGTAAATGTCTTTACAGTTCTGGAGGCGTTCAAATGGCTAAGAACCTGGAGATCTCTTATCTGCTGGATTTTTACAGCGAAATGCTGACCCAGAAGCAGCGGGAAGTGATCGAGTATTATTACAACGACGATCTTTCCCTTTCAGAGATCGCCATGAACGAAGGGATCACCCGGCAGGGGGTCCGGGATTCCATCAAGCGGGCGGAAAGCCAGCTTCTGGAGATGGAGGAACGTTTGGGCCTTTGCAAGCGGTTTCGGGAAATGCAGGAAGGGCTGGACAGCATCATAGAAGCCGCGCAGGATATCCTGCAGTATAATCAGGAAAGCTTCTGTGCGCCCCGGCTGGATGAAAAGGCCGGTCTGATTCTGGAAACGGCCCAGAGGCTGAATCAGTAAACAAGGCGGCTGGTGTGCCGCTTGCATGTTGGGTATAAGCAAACACGAGATTTACACTGGAAAGAGAGGGATCCCCGTTGGCGTTTGAGGGCCTTGCAGATAAATTGTCGTCGGCTTTTAAAAGGCTTCGTTCCAAGGGAAAGCTGACTCAGTCCGATATAAAGGAAGCCATGCGGGAGGTCCGTCTGGCGCTTCTGGAGGCGGACGTAAACTATAAAGTCGCCAAGGAATTCACCGCTAAGGTGAGCGAAAGGGCCGTGGGAGCCGAGGTAATGGAAAGCCTGACCCCTGCCCAGATGGTCATAAAGATCGTAAATGAGGAGTTGACGGCCCTTATGGGCGGCGGGGAGGCGCGGCTGGCGTCCCCTTCCACTCCTCCGGCTGTGGTTCTTATGTGCGGCCTGCAGGGCTCCGGTAAAACGACCCACTGCGGCAAACTGGGCATGATGCTCAAGAGCAAGGGGCACAGGCCTCTTCTGGTGGCCTGCGATATATACAGGCCCGCCGCTATCCAGCAGCTGAAGGTGGTAGGAGAAAAGGCCGGGGTTCCCGTTTTTGAAATGGGCACGGAAAAGCCGGTGAAAATCTGCCGGGAGGCTATCCGCCACGCAAAGGATTACGGCAACGATATTGTTCTGATCGATACCGCAGGCCGTTTACAGATCGACGAAGCTCTTATGGGAGAGCTCAAGGAGATCCGCGAGGCTGTGCACCCCACCGATATCCTGCTGGTGGTGGACGCTATGACCGGCCAGGAAGCTGTGAACGTGGCGAAGACCTTCGACGACCTTTTGGATATCTCCGGCGTTATCCTCACCAAGCTGGACGGCGACACACGCGGCGGCGCGGCTCTCTCTGTGCGTGCCGTGACAGGCAAGCCCATCAAGTTTGCGGGCACAGGCGAGAAGCTCTCCGATCTGGAGGTGTTCCATCCGGACCGCATGGCCTCCCGTATTTTGGGAATGGGCGATGTGCTTACTCTGATTGAAGAAGCGCAGACCCGCATGGACGAAAAAGAGGCCGTGAAAATGGCCCAGAAGATGGTCCAGAACAAGATGGATTTCAATGACCTGCTTTCCCAGTTCCAGCAGGTGAAAAAAATGGGTCCTCTGAAAAATGTTTTGAGCCGTCTTCCCGGCATGGATAAACAGCTCAAGGATGTGGATATAGACGACAGGATCATGGACAGGACGGCGGCGATCATCCTTTCCATGACGCCGGAGGAGCGGGAGAAGCCCGCCCTGCTGAATCCCTCCCGCAAGAGGCGCATCGCGGCTGGTTCCGGCATGAAGGTGGAGGATGTGAACCGCCTTGTCAAGCAGCTTGAGCAGATGCAGAAAATGATGAAGCAGTTCGGCGGCAAGAACGGAAAGCGAAAGCTCCGTCTTCCTTTCTGAAGTTAGAGGCCCGGAAATACGGGTTGTAATCAGATTTCATCCAATAGAAGTATTGGTGAATATATTATTCTGAATCCGGAGGTGAATCAAATGGCAGTTAAGATCAGATTGCGCAGAATGGGCGCCAAGAAGGCCCCCTTCTATCGTATAGTCGTAGCAGATTCCCGCTTCCCCCGCGACGGCCGTTTCATTGAAGAGATCGGCACGTATGATCCCATGCAGGAGCCTTCCGCTGTGAAGGTGGACGCTGAGAAGGCAAAGAAGTGGATCTCCAACGGCGCACAGCCCACCGATACCGTGAAGGCTCTGTTCAAGAAGCACGATATCCTGTAATGCGGAGGCTATACATGAAAGATTTGCTGATCGCCATCGCCCGCGGCCTGGTGGAGGATCCCTCCGCTGTGACTGTAGACGTGGACGAGCCTGATGAAGAAGGGACCGTCGTGTACCATCTCCATGTGGCGGAAGGCGACATGGGGCGTGTTATCGGCAAGCAGGGGCGGATAGCCAAGGCCATCCGCGTTGTTATGCGCGCTGCAGCTACCCGCAGCAGCGAGAAGGTCTCTGTTGAAATCGATTGACCGGGAAGCGG
>URRG01000271.1 GCA_900550095.1 uncultured Oscillospiraceae bacterium | reverse complement strand
TTCTTTTCAGAAAGCCTTCTAAAACAGGGGCGCCCCTGTTTTAGAAGGCTTTCTTTTCAGAAAGCCTTCTAAAACACCTGCAGGGGATAGAAAAAGGGACGCTGCTTCAGGGGAGGGTGTAAAACGATAGATAAAAAGAATGATGATAAAACAGCGAAAGGGGAATAATTCATGCAAGCCAATCCAAAGGTGCGAAAAGGGAAATTTCGCAAAAGATTCAAAAAGGAAAAAGAACTCTGGTTTTGGAGCTCTCTGAGCATTGTCTGGTGGGTCTTTTTCTTTCTGATTCCTCTCTATGGAATCCTGTATGCGTTTTTTGACTACGTTCCCGGCCGGGAGCTTACCTGGGACCGCTTTGTAGGCTTTGAAAACTTTGCGGCTTTCTTTGAAGCCCGCGATGCCTGGAACATCATCCGGAATACGCTGGTTATCGGCGGCCTGAATATGACGGTGGGATTTATTGCGCCTATCGTTCTGGCCCTGCTCTTCGACGAGCTCAAAAGCATGAAGCTGAAGAGGGTTACCCAGACTGTTTCCTATCTGCCGTATTTTGTTTCCTGGGTTGTGGTCGCCAGTATCCTAAACACCTGCCTGGGAAGCGAAGGCGTTCTCAATGAAGCACTTGTTGCGCTTGGGATCCTGGATGAACCCGTTCTCTTCCTGTCGGAAGGCGAATACTTCTGGACGATCATCACAGTGACAAATATATGGAAGAATGTGGGCTGGAGCACCATCCTGTATATGTCGGCCATTGCGGGGATCGATCAGGAGCTTTATGAGGCAGGCGCTGTGGATGGATTGGGCCGCTGGGGAATGGTCAAGCATATCACGCTTCCCAGTATTCTGCCTACTATCGTCCTGCTGTTCATTCTCGGTATCGGCAACATCCTGAATCTGGGCTATGAACAGAATCTGCTTATCGGCCAGCCCACCACCCGGGAATATTGGGATATTATCGATACATATGTATATCGCTACGGTATCCAAATGGGGCGGCATTCCTTTGCTATTGCCGTTGGACTGATGAAATCCATCATAGGCCTTGCTCTGGTTTTCACAACGAACCGTATCGCAAAGAAAACCATGGACATGTCTATATTCTAAGGAGGGGAATACCGTGGTATCAAGAACAAAACTTGTCAAAGCGACGGTTGGCAGCAGGGTCTTTGACGTGTTCAATGTGGTTTTCATGCTGCTCCTGCTCTTCCTGATGGTATATCCCTTCTGGAACCAGCTGGTTATCTCGTTCAACGACGGCATCGACGCCCAGAGAGGCGGGCTCTATTTCTGGCCCAGAGAATTTACGCTGAACAACTACGATTACATACTGAAGTCTAAGGGTTTGCTGAGCGCCTTGGGCTGGTCTCTGGCCCGCGTGGTGTGGGGCACCCTGGCGCAGCTTGTCTGCACCGGTTTTGTGGCGTATATCACCACAGTCAAGTTTTTTTCCTTCCACCGGAAGCTGCGCGCCATGTTCATGATCACAATGTATGTTTCCGGCGGCATGATCCCGGTCTATCTGTGGTTTCAGCAGATCGGCCTGGTGGAGACCTTTGCGGTGTACTGGCTCCCGGGCCTGATCGGCGCTTACAATATGATGATCATCGCTTCTTACATTGAAGGGCTTCCCGAGGCCGTCACGGAATCCGCCCGTATCGACGGCGCCAGAGAGGTCACGATTTTCTTCCGGGTGGTGGCGCCGCTGTGTATTCCGGTTTTTGCGGCTCTGGCGATTATGACGGCCGTAGGGCACTGGAACTCATGGTTCGACGTTATGATTTACAACCCCTCCGGCAAGTATGACACGATGCAGATGCTCCTGCGGGATATCCTGATAGAATCTGACAAGATCAAAGAGCTTATGTCGGATTCAATGGTTGGTGGCGATGCGGCTAAGAGCCAGGCGTCGCGTATTTCCACCCAGTCCATGCGGGCGGCTACCACTATGCTTGTTACGATCCCGATCGTATGCGTGTACCCCTTCTTCCAGAAATATTTTGTCAAGGGTATCTCTATCGGGGCCGTAAAGGGCTGAGTTCTCTCCTGTTTTTGGCTATTATATGTTTTTACATATACAAGCAATATAGTCCCGGCGTTTTCCGGGATGTATTTTACAAAAGAAAGGATTGGTAAACAGTGAAGAAGCTGAAAAAAGCTCTGGCGCTGGGCATGGCTGCGGCAATGGCTCTTTCCATGACGGCCTGCATCGGCTCAGGGGATTCTTCCTCCGGCAGCGGCGCTGGCGGAGGGGATGGTTCCGGCGCAACTCCCTCTGATGTGGAGCTGACCGGCGAGGTCAACAAATATGGCTGGGATAAGCCCAAGGAGACTATCAAGTTTTCCTATTACTATGCGGGCGACAACACCCTGGATCAGGCTGAAGAGGATGAGCGCCTGCAGCAGGTAGCGGATGTCCTGAAGGACGAGTTCAATGTGGAGATCGAACGTATCGTTTATAAGCAGGACGCCACAGAGCGGCTGAATCTGATGCTGGCCGGCAATGAGTATCCGGATGTGATCGTCGGCATGCCCGATGAAATGGCGGAGACCTTTATCGATCAGGACCGTGCTCTGGAGCTGACTCCCTACCTGGAGAAGTACGGCCAGAACATCATCGACGGCTTCGGCGACTACCTGAATCTGCTGAAGGATGACGACGGCAACCTCTATAAGCTGGCGTATTCCTGGGGCCACACTACAGACGTGATGGGCAGAGATTTCTCCATTCGTTACGATCTGCTGCAGGAAGCTGGGCTGCCGATGTACGACAGCTTTGAGAGCTACTATGAGACGGTGAAAAAGCTGGTAGAGCTCAACCCCACCAATGAGCAGGGTGAAAAAACCTATGGGTTCACCGCCTTCAGTGAGAAGGGCGAAGAATTTTACAAGACCCCTCTGGCATATATGGGCCTCTACGGCGTCAGCAGCGGCACCAATACCAGCGGCGGGACTATTACCCATTATTACAAGCAGAACGACGACGGCTCCATCACCCACTGGGTGGATACCGAAGAAGGCCTTGAGGTGGCAAAATACATCAACCGGTTCTGGCGCGACGGTCTGATCGACCCTGACTTCCAGACCAAGGACTATGATTCCGCTCTGGCCTTTATGTCCAACGAGCGCGTTGTGGGCAATATCGGCACATGGTGGCACAGCTATGTGGGCGGCCATCAGGTGTGGCAGTCTACGGAAGAAGACTGGACCATTGACAAGCGCATGCAGTGCGTGACCTTTGAAGAAACGGATGCCACTCCTGCTCTGATTTCCGACAACTTCATCCGCACCACCCGCAATATCATCACCGATAAGTGCCAGAATCCTGAGGAAGTCATGCTGTTCTGGAACTGGGAGACCACTCCCATGGGCGTGGCGTTTACCTCCATGGGCCCCGAGGGGGAAGGCCGTCCCTGGACTATCGATGAAGAGGGCAACTGCAAGGTAAACGACTGGTACTGGTATGGCAAGGATGGAGACAACACCTTCCTGTGGGATAACTATGAAAACGAAATGGGCAGCGGAAACTACTGGATGGCGGCTCCCGGATATACGCCGGAGAACCGTGTGGATGATCCCAGCGAAGGCTGGGCCGATCCGGTAGCTGCTGTAAACGAATGGGATCTGGTTCCCAACTTCGACGAAATGGATCAGGAGAAGCTGGCTCCCGGTCAGCAGATCCAGAAGCTTAATCAGGAAACTTCCAAGGCATATGTATGGGATCAGACTCTGTGGACTATTTCCTTTGGACCGGATGATCCGGAAAAAATCATCAATCAGGATATAGCGGACCACATTTCCAGCGCCTGGGTAGAGATCGTTATGGCAGACTCGGAAGAGGAGTGCGTCGAGCTCTTTGAGAAGATGAGAGACGATCTCCATTCTATGGGTCTGGATGACCTGGTAGCTTACCAGCAGGAGACGCTGGATAAGAACACGGCAAAATTTGAAGGAGCTTCTGCTGAATAAGAAGAGGATTCCTGTGCAGGCGGTATATGGAAAGCGTTTATGAAAAATACCGCTTCTAGGGGCCCGCGCCACCGGACTTCCGTGG
>URRG01000270.1 GCA_900550095.1 uncultured Oscillospiraceae bacterium | reverse complement strand
GGATGGGATGAAAATTTTCCGGCGTGACGAAGGGCGTCACGCCCTCCTCTGAAAAAGCCTCCCGGAGAACATGGGCCATGGAAACGCCGCCCCGCATATTGGAGCTGCTGGGCCGGTTGCCGGGGTAGGGCTCCCAGTTGGAAAGGCCGCCCATAGCGCAGTCTATGCGCGTCCCCTCAATGCCGAACCGCCGGATATGATCCTTTACCAGCTCCTTCATATACGCAAGATAGCCGGGGTTCGCCATATCGAAGGAAAGGCAGCTCCATTCCATCTGCGGGGAACCGTCCTGCCGTTTGGAGGCCCATATATCCAAATACCGTTTCCCCAGAGGATCCTGCGGCCGGGGACCGTGGGGAACATAATCGAAAATGACCCGGGCTCCCAGCCTCCGGGCATTCTCCACATACCTGCGGACAGCCTCATCGTCCCCATACCTCGGGTCGATCCGGCTTTGATCGGCGGGGGCGTAAAGATATCGTTCCGGGTCGGCTTCCTCCCGATGGTCGAAGATAGGCAGAAGCCAGATGGTGTCGAATCCCATCTTCACGATGGTCTCCGTATAGGAGGCATATTCCTCCATGGTGGTGTGAAAAGGAAAATTCGCGTCCCAGGGGCCGGAGGGGTGGCCCGAGTAGACCACGGCGTCCCGTATTCCGTCCGAGGGGACGCGCCAGCCCTTTTCCCTATACAACCGCCGGATAGGCTCAAAGCGCTCCTCGTTTTCCAGAGGCTGGAGATACAGGCTCCCGCAGTGGAATTCCCCGCCGGGCTCCAGGCAGAGCTCCGCCGCGGCGATGGCCGTCCAGACTGTACTGCCGTCTTCCGCGTACACGCCGGTCCCCCATTTTTCCTCCGGATCTATAAAGATCACGTTCAAATCCCCATCCGGGCAGGAAAAATGCGTCACCGCCGTAACAAGGCCCGTTTCCACCGGCTTTTTTCCCCGCAGCGAACCGGCGTCGAAAACGCCGCAGGGCACGTTCCCGGGAAAATCAAAGGAAATCCCCCCGGAAGCCAGCCGCAGGGCAAAAGAGACGCCGTTGATCCAAAGCTTTTCCCCGCTTGTATTTTTTACGGCGGCATCCAGGCGGAGCGTCCCGCAGTCTTCCCGCCAGATCTGGCGGAGCTCCACGGGCCCGCAGGAGGATGCGCAGGTTAAGTAATCGTTTTCGCATGTGCAGGAAAGCGCCTTCCCCCGGTAAGCTTCCCCTGTTGGGGAAATCTCCGGCAGGCTCCATGTGTTGAAATCCAGAAAGGACTGGAATACGAACGAATTGCCCGCCCAGGCCCCGCCTGCCCCTGCGTCCACAGTGAGCCCCCCGCAGGGAAGCGTTTTTTTCCCCGCCTGCAGCTCCAGCAGGCGGCCTTCTTCGCTGAAAACAGCCCGGGTCCTCCCGGCCTTCAGAATCAGCCGGTTTTCATTTGCAGAACACGCCATACAGCGCACCGCCCCTTCCTTTTATTGTTTTTCCCGAGGAGGCGCCGTGGAATCCCGTATGATCAGCTCGGGCTCCACGGAACGGACCACCATGCCGCTGCGCTCCTCCCGGACAAGCTCCAGCAGCATCCGGCACACGCTCTTCCCTAATTCCTGGGAATCCTGCCGGATGGTGGAAAGCTTCGGTTCAAAATACGAGCACAGCGCGATGTCGTCATAGCCTATGACGGAGACGTCCCCCGGCACCTGTCTTCCCATTTCCCGCACGGCCTTGATGACGCCGAAGGCGATAAGGTCGTTGGTGCAGACAAAGGCCGTTATGGGGAGGCCGCTTTTCATAAGCTCCCGGGCGCAGCCGTAACCGCTTTCAATGGTATAGCTCCCCTCTCGTATCAGCCTTTCGTCCGGATGGAGCCCGTAGGCCCGCAGGGCGCTTTCATATCCCTGCAGGCGGGGGCTGTCCAGATATGGGTAGCCTGCCTTTTCCTCGCCCCCGATGAAGGCGATCTGACGGTGGCCCAGGCGGATAAGGTATTCCGTGGAAAGATACGTCCCCCTCTGGCCGTTGGAGGAAAAGGAGACCGGCGCGTTGGCGTCCGTCCTGTCTATGACCACATAGGGGATGCCGTACCCCTTCAGAAGCTCCGAGGATTCCCCGTAGGGCTCGGTGATGCCCGTAAGGATCAGGCCGTCCACATTGTATTCAAACAGAAGATTGAGATATTTTTTCTCCTTCTCGACCCGGTCCTGGGTGTTGCAGAGGATCAGATTATAGCCGTTGCGCTCCGTTTCCTGCTCCACGCCTTTGGCCAAATCCGCATAATAGGGGTTGGAAACGTCCGGGATCAGGAGCCCCACTATCTTCGACCTCTTTTTCACCAGGCTTCTGGCCAGGCGGTTCGGCCTGTAATGCAGCTTCTGCGCCGCCGAGAGGATCCGTTCCTTCGTCTCTCCGCTCACGCCGCTGTAATCCCCGTTCATCACCCTTGAGACCGACGCGATGGAAACTCCGGCCAGCCGGCTCACATCCTTCAGAGTAGCCATATTCCCAACCCCTTTCTGCCATTCTGCGCCGCGGACTTTCCTCAGCCGGCGGCGCAAAACTTCAGCAACATGATACCAGATACCGGGGCGGAATGCAACGCGGGCGCGGCTTTCGGGCCCTCCCCGGTTTTACAGCAGTTCAACGGCGGCGTAAACGGGAACGTCCTTCAGCCGGATCTCCGTCTTCCCGTCCGTCCGGCGGAGCTCCGCTTCCAGGGGACCGGTAAGCGTATACGCCTTTACGTCCTTCACGGACCGGGCCGCCGTCACCGTCAGCTCGCTGAGAGGGGCGACGGAATCGGTCCCCTTTTCATAGCCGTAGTTGAGCAGATGGACCACCTGGGTCCCCTCCGGAGTGACGGTGGTATGCACGCCCAGCTCCGGGCTGCTGACGGAAACGCCCCAGGCGGGATCATACGCGCTGTCGAAAGCGGCGGCGAAGCCGGCCACAGCCTTCGTCTTATCCGCCGGGTTATCGCAGCAGAGAGCGTTTTCATGGCCGCGCACCGCCCGGGCCTTTTCCGGCAGATTTTCCGCCAGACGCCCAAATACAAGCGCCCTGCCGCCCTGCTCCAGATACTGCAGGACGGCGTCCAACTGCCGCTCCGTCATGACCGTATTGTCCGGCAGGACGATCATCTTATAGGGCGCAATGGATGCAAGGCTGAAATCGTCCTCCCGCAGGTCGCCGTCCGCGGACATAACCACATCGTAGCACACCTGCTTTTCAGAGAGCTTCCGGAGAGCCTCCCAGAAGGGCAGGCGGGAGCTGTTGGGGCTGTCCATATCTTCGTTGTCATAAGAGAGCAGATCCTTATCCGCATTGGAAACCACATTATTGGAATATCCGGCCACGGCCTCCCGCCAGTAGTAGCTGGGCCAGCTGTACACCACGGCCACCGGCGCGCCGGATTCCCGCCTGAACAGCCTCTCGTTTTCCGCCAGGAAATCCTGCACCTCCTGGGTCACGTCCCTGGGCGGATAGAAAGCGTCCTTGATGGTATTACCCATCCAGCCGCCGTAGGGAACGGACATATTGCAGCCGTAAACGGAGGCCTCCAGCAGGAAGATGCGGTAGAGGTCGTACCCCTTGCCGCGGTTCAGCATCTCCAGAAGTTCCGGCACTATGCCGCCGTAGGGATTTTCCGCCACGATCACCGGCTTCTCCCCGGCGAAGCCCGCGGCGTAGCGGTACCATTCCGGCTGGCGGAAAAGGGTGTTCTTCATCTCTGTGATGATCACATCCGCATAGGGTTCCAGCGCAAAGTAGGAGGGCATGACGGTGAAGAAATTGCCGGAAACCTCCACCTCTTCGCCTCTGGTCTCCCGCGAATACGCCTTCGCGTATTCCACCAGCTCCCGGAAATATTTTTTGATCTCCCGCAGCTGGTATTCCCAGTAATACTTATACAGAGGCGCATCCTCGTAATATTTGGGATATTCCAGGCCGTTCTCCCTGAGATACTGCCCGTAGTCGAAGGAATCCAGATCCATATCCATAAAGGCTTCGCAGAGCTGCCCCTTGGCTTTCAGCTCCTTCAAATAGGAACGGAACCCCTTCATGCAG
>URRG01000269.1 GCA_900550095.1 uncultured Oscillospiraceae bacterium | reverse complement strand
GCCCTCCGGGCCGTTCCCACTGCCTCATTTTCTATAACGTACGCTACTATACGCTTTTCAGGGCGTTCTCACATTTCACATTTCCCTTTAATCTTTTTTTAAAGTAAGGAAACAAGGAAACCCGGACCGAATCAAAGAAAGGATGGATTGCGTTTTATGGAGCACACAGAACTGCGGCATCTGATCGACCCGCTGGATTTTTCGGCGGAGGAAATCGTCCGCCTTCTGGATCTGGCGGATGATATCGCCTCTTCCCCAAAATCCTATTACGGCGTCTGCGAAGGCATGAAGCTGGCCACCCTCTTTTACGAGCCCAGCACGCGGACGCGCCTGAGCTTTGAGGCCGCCATGCTGAATCTGGGCGGCAGGACCCTGGGCTTTGCCACGGCGGACTCCAGCTCCGCCTCCAAGGGGGAAAGCGTGGCGGATACCATCCGCGTCATCTCCGGCTATGCGGATATCTGCGCTATGCGCCACCCCAAAGAGGGCGCGCCCCTGAGAGCTTCCCAGTATTCCCGTATCCCCGTGATCAACGCCGGGGACGGCGGCCACCAGCACCCCACCCAGACGCTGACCGACTTGATGACCATCCGCCGCCGGAAAGGATCTCTTTCCGGGCTTACCATCGGACTTTGCGGGGATCTGAAATTCGGGCGTACGGTGCATTCCCTGATCCGCTCCCTGGCCCGCTACGAGGGCCTGCGCTTCGTCCTCATCTCGCCGGATGAGCTGAAAACGCCCCGCTATGTGCTGGAGGAATCCCTCATCCCCAAGGATATCCCCTTCACGGAGGTCTCCTCTCTGGAGGATTCCATGCCGGAGCTGGATATCCTCTATATGACCCGTGTGCAGCGGGAACGCTTTTTCAACGAGGAGGATTACGTCCGCCTGAAGGACAGCTACATCCTCACAGCTGAAAAAATGAAGCTTGCAAAGCCGGATATGGCCGTGCTCCACCCTCTGCCCCGGGTAAACGAGATCGCCCTGGATGTGGACGGCGACCCCAGGGCTGCCTATTTTGAGCAGGCGCAAAACGGCGTATATGTGCGCATGGCCCTGATCATGACGCTTCTGGGCCTGGATGAAGGGAGAGTGTTCCAGCATGCTTAACATCGACAGCCTGCAGAACGGCATCGTTATCGACCACATCACCGCCGGGACGGCTATGGTGATCTACGACCTTCTGGATCTGGGGAAGCTGGACTGCTGCGTAGCCATCATCAAAAACGCCAGAAGCGAAAAATACGGGCGGAAGGATATCATCAAAATAGACGGGGAATCCAATGTGAATGTGGATATCCTGGGCTTTCTGGATCCCAATATCACCGTGGGGATCATCCGGGAGGGGATCCTGGTGGAAAAGCGCAAGCCCCAGATGCCCAAGGCCCTGAAAAACGTCATCCGCTGCAGGAACCCCCGCTGCATCACCAGCACGGAAGAGGAAATCGACCAGATTTTCCTGCTCTCCGAAAACAATAAATACCGGTGCGCTTACTGTGAGCAGGAGTATCAGCCTAAAAGAAAATAAATTCTGCGCTTTCGGCAGGAAGGTAAAGGATAGGCCATATTCCCATAGAGGCCAAGTTCGTTGACAATTCCCCCCAGACGCCGTTATACTGATAACAGACTGTAAAACGTATCCAAAAATATGGGGCGGAGAAGCGCTCGGGATACGGAAAAGGAAATCTATCCCAGTGGGGAGGCGCCTTCTTGCGGCAAAGGGCCGAAACTGGCGCGGAAAGGAAATTTCATGATACCTATTGAACAGCTCACAAAAGAACAGGCCGCCGGTATCCGGTATATCCTGACGGATATCGACGACACCATCACAACAGAGGGCAAGCTGCCCGCCTGTGCGTATACTGCCATGTGGCGCCTGCACGACGCGGGCTATAAGGTGATTCCCGTTACAGGCCGTTCCTGCGGATGGTGCGACCTGATCGCCCGGGAATGGCCCGCAGCCGCCGTGGTGGGCGAAAACGGCGCCGTCGTCTATTATATGGAAAACGGTCACCTGAAGGTATTCACGCATCCCAGCGTGGCGGGGGATGAGGTCCACAAAAAGCTGGAAGACGTAAAAGAAGCCTGCCTGAAGGGCGTTCCCGGCACCAGAGTGGCGAAGGACCAGTTTTCCCGCGTATACGACCTGGCCATTGATTTTGCAGAGGAACCGCCCTGCCTGGGGCTGGATGCCGCCGAAAAAATCAAGGATATCTGTGTTTCCATGGGAGCCCAGGCCAAGGTCAGTTCCATCCATGTGAACGCCTGGTTCGGCGATTACAACAAACTTTCCATGACAAAGCTCTTTATGGAAACCGTCTGGGGCGAAACGGAAATCCGGGATAAGATTCTGTGGTTTGGGGATTCCCCCAATGATGAGCCCATGTTTGCATACTTCCCCAACAGCTGCGGCGTGGCCAATATCAAGCCTTTCGTGGATCGGATCCAGCATTTGCCCGCCTTCGTGGCTCCCTATGAGGGCGGCCAAGGCTTTGCGGCCGCTATTGACCATCTGCTGAAGCTGCAGCCCCATGTAAAATAACCGCTGGATTTCTCAATTGAGACTCATGGTTGAAGCGTTTGAAAGGATTTGCCGGTCTGTCCCTTCACGGTTCATAGTCCATGGCTCATGGCAATCCAATGCTGCAGCCCGCAATATAGATGCATTAGGAATTGACTCCCTACTAAAGATACAGAGCCCGGCCTGGGAACGGAGGAAATACAATGTCCGGTTTTATATATTTTGAAACCCAGAATCTTTTGGTGCGTCCGTATACTCTGCAGGATGTAGATGGGTTAGCCGCCGTTATGGAAAATCCACAGGTACATACATATACAAAGGATAGGAATAATCCCTGGGATAGACGCAGGACCGAGGAATACATCCAATTCTTTATACAGAAAAACTTTCAGACGTTGGATTGTTTCCACGGCGCTGTGATCGAAAAGGAAACCGGCAAAATAATCGGATTGACCGGCCTGAACCCGTATAAAGAAAATGAACCTGAGATCGAATGGAAGCTGGGCGCCGCATATTGGAACAAAGGATATGCCACAGAGATAGGGAGAGAACTGCTCTCTGCAGCCTTCAGAACCACAGATATCGCCGGTGTGTATGGAATGGCCGAACCGGAGAACGCCGCTTCCAGGAGGGTGCTCCAAAAGATCGGCATGCAATTTCTAGGCATACAGGATTTCAGAAATCACAAGGATGCGTTCTATTATATTGCCAGGCCTTAAAAAGGAATCCTTGGGGTCATATCCTCATCTTCCTGCTTGATGATTCGTTTTGTCGAGAAAGTCATCCGGGCGAATCTGAATAAAAACTGCGGGGCGCTTCCATTGGGAAGGAAGCGCCCTCGATTTATCCGATGGGCTTCTATATCCATGCTGAGAAAGGGAACTAAAAATGGGTAAACAGATACGCGGCTTTATCGTCGAGGGCCTCTCCTGCTCGGGAAAAACCTCCCTTATAGAGGCTGTCCGAAGGCTTCACCCCCAGCAGAAGGATGCGGAAAGGAACACGGTCTTTCTGGGAGAACACTATTCTCAGAGTCTGAATTTCGTCCATGGGGAACTGCGCCTGCTCCCTGAAGAGGAGAATCTGCGGATTCTCCGGGAACGGCTATCCATGCTGGAAGGCCTAAGCGGATACGCCGATTCCATGGGAGATCATTCCCGGCGTTCCCGGGGGCTCTTTTTTGTATTCGAGCGCTTCCACCTGAACTGTGCTTATGCTCGCCCCGGCAAAAACGAAAATTGCCTTCTTACAGCGGATTACAGGGAGCTGGAGAACCGTCTTATTTCCCTTAACGCCCACCTTGCTCTTTGCACCATAAGCTCTGAAAATGTGGAAAAGCGCCTTTCTCACCGGGCGCGGTATACCGGGGAAAAAATCACGGAAGCCGTCGTTGAAAACTACCTTCAAAATCAGAAGCGCATGATCCGTCTGGCGGAATCTTCCCGGCTTCCCTGCACAATCCTGGACACCAGCGGTATGAAGTGGGATTTCTATGCGGGGGATCTCTTCTCCCGGCTGGAAGGAACGGCCTGATATCCTGAAATTCCCCCATTGCCTGGTCTGTTCACAAAAACACCCGGGAAAAGA
>URRG01000268.1 GCA_900550095.1 uncultured Oscillospiraceae bacterium | reverse complement strand
CATTTTTGTTTTGTTCAGTATACTGAAATAGGAAGAGGATGATTATATATTTTTACAATGCCGCCGTATGCTGAGGGAGCGCGGCAGAGAAGGAGGAGCATACTTGAAACAGTTTACATATGAAGTCCGGGACGAATTAGGGCTGCATGCCCGTGTGGCCACCGAATTGGTGAACAGCCTGCAGGATGCGGAAAGCAGCGTCACCCTGCAGGATGGGGAAAAAACGGCGGACGCCAAGAAGATGTTTTCCGTTATGGCTCTCTGCGTTCAGCAGGGGGATCTGCTTACCTTTTCCATAGAAGGCGGAGACGAAGAAAATATCTGCCGGGAGCTGAAGGAGTTCTGCCGGAAGTACCTCTGAGGCCGTTCAGAGAACCGGAAACAAACATGTGCCGGGGAATGCGGGTCGTTCTCCGGCGCAAGCGGAGAAGGGGTGAACCGGTTGAAAAAGATTCGGGGGATCGGCTCTTCCAGAGGCATCGCCATCGGAAAGCTGATTATCGCCGGGGAACAGGGCTATACGGTGGAGCGCATGGAAGCGGAGGACAGCCGGGCCGAGCTGAAGCGCTTTGAGGAGGCGCGCGGGCAGGCGGAGAGCGACCTGAACCGGGTATACCTGGACGCTGTCCGGCGTGTGGGGAAAGAAAGCTCCATGATCTTCCAGCTCCATATCATGATGCTGCAGGATCAGGATTTTTACGAAGCCATCCGGGATCGGATCCTGAAGCATGGTGCCAGCGCCGAATACGCCGTATGGAAGGCGGCGCGGCAGTTTGCGGCTGTTTTTTCCTCCATGGAGGACGAATACATGCGGGGCCGGGCGGCGGATGTGGCGGATATCAGCAGAAGGCTCCTGCAGCTTTTGGATCCCCATTTTCCCAAGGAATATTCCGCCTTTCTGCAAAGCGGGGACGAGCCCTGCATTCTGGCTGTGGGGGACGTGGTCCCCAGCATGATGATGCAGCTGGATAAAGGGAAAGTTTCCGCTGTGGTATCCCGCGAGGGCTCCCGCAGCTCCCATTCGGCGATTCTGGCCCGCATCCTGGGCATTCCCATGGTGATGGCCGTGGGGCCTTCTTTTTCAGCGCTGGAACAGAATCAGTCCGTAGTGCTGGACGGTTCCACCGGCTGGATCTTCCTGGAACCGGATGAAAATACCCTTCACCGGTATAAAAGGCAGAGAGACAGCTATTTCCTCCATCTGGAGGAGCTTCAGGAGCTGCGGGGGACAAAGGCCGTCACCAAGAGCAACCGGTCCCTGCATATCTACGCCAGCATCACCAGGCCCGAGGATATCGAAGAGGTGCTGGAAAACGACGGGGACGGCGTGGGCCTTTACCGCACGGAATACTATTTCATGAACAGAGAGGAGTATCCGGACGAAGAGGAGCAGGCCCGCCACTATACGGCTGTTTTGGAGAGATTGGGAGGGAAACCGGCTGTGATCCGCACTCTGGACGCAGGAGCGGACAGGCAGCTTCCCTATATGAGCCTGCAGGAAGAGGACAACCCCGCTATGGGATATCGCGCCATGCGCCTCTCCCTGAATATGCCGCAGCTTTTGACGGCGCAGATGCGGGCGCTGCTGCGGGCTTCCGTCCATGGGGACCTGCGGGTTTTGCTGCCTATGATCACTACCTCCCGTGAAGTCCGGCAGGCCAAGGAGCTGTGGAACAAGGCGAAGGAATCCCTTCGCAGGGAGAAGATACCATTCGACGAAAACACCCCTCTGGGCATCATGATCGAAACGCCTGCGGCGGCGCTGACAGCCGGCGCTTTGGCAAAGGAAGTGGATTTTTTCAGCATCGGCACCAGCGACCTGACTCAGTTCGTCACAGCGGCAGACAGGAACAATCCCCGTGTGGCGTATCTGTATGACTTCCACCATCCCGCCGTTCTGAAGCTGATCTCTATGGTGGGGGAAGCGGCGCGGGAAGCGGGGATCGGCTTTACGATCAGCGGGGAGGCCGCAGGGGACGTGACCCTGACGGAATTCTTTCTGGACTGCGGCGCGTCGTCGCTGACAGTGCCGCCTCATTCGGTCCTGGAGCTGCGGCGCGCGGTGCAGCAGCTGGATTAGCCAGGTTTAAGATCTGGGAAGAAGTATTTATCAGACAAGATAATTAGGCTGTGAAATAGGATATTGTGTTTGTAAGACACCCCATCTCACTGGGAATCTTTCATTTAGGAAGATCCCAGCGGGATGGGGTGACTTAGAAGGAATGCCGTTTGTTTCGGAGTAAGCGATGTAGGTACTGGAAAGTGCTTGGGGATAAGGAGTGAAGGGAGAAGCTGGCAGCATAGAAGTCTAAGTTGTATAATTCTTATCTTTTTTTGATATCTTATATAATAATTTTTATATGTTTTTGAAGTGTATAGCAACTAGATGAATTTTATTATATAATTATAATACCAACTAAATTAAAGGAGGAGATTTTGTGAAAAAAATTGGCATGAAAGCAATTGTTTCTTGTGTTTTGGTCATATCCATCTGTTTTGGAGGCGGTAGTGTTCATTCTTATACATCTGATATTCAGGGCAGTAAATATAAGGAAAAAGGGATAGAGATAAAGTACATAGAGGAACTTGATAATCGGCAAATGTCAAAAGTTGTTAGTACAAAAGAGGAAATTGTTGTCCAAGGACAACAACAGGCAATAGCATTGGAAGCTTATAGACATCTTACGGATAGTTTTGATATGACTGAAAGTTGTGGCTGGATTTATCCGTCTGAATATGCAGGCGCATACATTGATGGGGATAATAATTTGGTGATTTCATTAGTTGGGCGTACTGCTGAAATGGAAGAAAAATATAAAAAAATTTGTGGAGGAGATGTGAATGTAATATTTAAAGATGGTACATATTCTCTTTCGCAATTGGAGGAGTTTGCCTCTGGTATAAGTCGATTTGAACGAAATTATGCTATAACAGGTTACGGTGTGGATGAAGAAGAAGGTGCTGTAGTTATAGACGTAGAAAGAAAAGACATACAATTGCTGGCTACAACTCTATATCGCTCACGTTCTGCAAATAATGTAGACTTTCTTTCTTTTGTACCTGTGATTCTCCGAGAATCAGAGTCGGCGCAGACTTGCGGTACTGAACTTAAGGGTGGAGATAGAATTACGTCGGGCCAAGGAGGGTCAATTTGTATTGGGGGTAAGTTCGGAGGAAAATCTGTTATTCTTACGGCTGGTCATGTTACAAGTGCCAAAAATAAGGTCTTTTATGGAACATCTACTTCTAATGAGATTGGAAAAACGATTTATTCAAGATTTCTTAATAATAAAGAAGGAGATTATGCCATTGTTGAAATAACAAATAGCAAATTTACAGCAACTAACAAGGTGCGCAATAATACTGAAAATGGAACTATTACTGTTAAGGGAGTATATTCTAAACCGCCCAAAGGAACCGTTGTGTACAAATATGGTTCGGTTACAAAATATTCAACAGGTAAGATTGATTCTACAAATTATACAGTTACCTATAAAGATAGCGCGGGAAAAATAATCGCTAAAATACCGGGTTTGTGTTCGGTTACCATGTCTGGAGTCCGGCAGGGAGACAGTGGCGGTTGCGTATACACCTATTATAACTTGGATAATGCATATAATATTTGTGGTAGTATCAGCGGATGTACTTCAACTAAAATGTTCTACTCACCATTGGTTTACGCTGAAAAATTAGGCTTTACACTTAAGTGATGAACATAAGGAGAGAGAACTTGTGAAAAAAGTGATTTTTACGGGGCTTCTGGTAGCGGCTTTCCTTTTATGCGCGGTTGTGGCGTACCGCGGAAGCCGCACGGAAACCTATGACTTGGATTTCCCGGAAAAGGGGCTGCAGGTATGGGAGGATTTGAAAACAGCGCCGGTCTTTGTATCCAACGGTAAGGGGCAAACGTATTTTTACGGCGATGAACTGAATGGAGAGAGGCTGTTTGCCGAATATGTTGCAGATTGGGACGGCGAAACGCTGGCGTATGACTATACGCCCGTGGTGGTTACTTTGTCGCAGCCCCTTTACTATTACGCCGCTCCGGGAGACGAGGAACCGGCGCTTACCCTGGAAGCCGGGAAACAGTATGTCGTTTATTCGGGATAC
>URRG01000267.1 GCA_900550095.1 uncultured Oscillospiraceae bacterium | reverse complement strand
GGATGGACCTGCAGACATACATGAGATCCTGGGATCGTACCTAGAAAGGCCCCGCAGTCCAGACACATTTCGACACCTTTCCGATAGTAATGATATGTAAAACAATCCGTTAAGATTCCCAAAATATTCCGATGATAGCCGGATTCTATTTTAAGGGTTTCTCCAGTACATACGGAAACGCCTTCGCCGTTTCCGCAGGATAGGCAGGCGGTGCGGCGTGAAATAGACGGTTCGCCGTTGTATCGTGGATTTTTGTAATCTGAGATGTCATAGGCAAATACAGAGCCGGTGCTTAAAAACAGCAGATGATCAGCAGGCACGAAATGGCTTTCCTCGTTTTTCTAAACAGTTATAGTATGAGCTTTTTAGTATCTATTCCAGCTTAACTTTGATAGATGCAGGGAGAGAATGCAAGCAAAGGAGTTCGTGCGGTCATCACTATGCCATGGGGCTCACCTCTTCCAAAAAGTTGAAAATTATCACTTTTATAAGAATAGTATATGAGAAACATTTTAATATGTCAATAATAAAATTTATTTTAATTAAATTTTTATATCTAATATTACTAAATATATCATTGCGATAAGCAAAATCCCCGCTGCAAAAGCAGCGGGGACGGCAGTATGTTTTCGGTTGATCTTTGGAATGCTGTACGAATCGCCGAATAAAATGCCGGGATACCGGAGTTTTCCTTCTTCTTTTATTCCTGTATGCCGGGAACCTTGGGAAGCCGGTCAAAATAGGGGGCCAGATCCGCATCTGTGGGAACATAATCCGTCATGGTCTTTTCCAGATACTGGGTGTAGGCCGTCATATCGAAATAACCGGTACCCGTCAGGCCAAAGAGGATGGTTTTGCTCTCGCCGGTTTCCCGGCACCGCAGGGCCTCGTCGATGGCGCAGCGGATGGCGTGGGAGCTTTCCGGCGCGGGAAGGATGGTCTCCAGCTTGGCGAAGAGAACGGCGGCGTCGAAGACTTCGGTCTGCTTGGCGGAGCGGGCTTCATCCAGCAGCCCGTCATGGTAGAGCTTGGAGAGGATGGGACTCATGCCGTGATACCGCAGGCCGCCCGCGTGGTTGGCAGAGGGGATAAAGTCGCATCCCAGGGTGTACATCCGGGCCAGAGGCGTCACACGGCCTGTGTCGCAGAAATCGTAGGCGTAGCGCCCTCTGGTGAGAGAGGGGCAGGAGGCAGGCTCCACAGCGATAAAATAGGGATTAGCTTTGCCGAGGATCTTATCCTGCATAAAGGGAGCGATCAGGCCGCCCAGGTTGGAACCGCCGCCGGCGCAGCCAATGACGATATCCGGGTATTCGCCCAGTTCCTCCATGGCAATTTTGCTTTCAAGCCCGATGATGGACTGATGCAAAAGCACCTGGTTCAGCACGCTGCCCAGCACATAGCGGTAGCCGGGGGTAGTGGTGGCCACCTCCACAGCTTCAGAGATGGCGCAGCCCAGGCTTCCGGTGGTTTCGGGATCTTCTTTCAGAATAGCGCGGCCCGCATCGGTGGTGTCGCTGGGGCTGGCGATGACCTCTGCGCCGAAGGTCTGCATGATGGATTTCCGGAAGGGCTTCTGGTTGTAGGAGCCTTTTACCATGTACACCTTAAGCGGCAGGTGGAAATAGGCGCAGGCCTCGGAGAGAGCCGTTCCCCACTGGCCGGCCCCCGTTTCGGTGGTCAGGCCCTTGAGGCCCTGCTGCGCCGCATAATACGCCTGGGCCACGGCGCTGTTGAGCTTGTGGCTCCCGGATGTATTGCCGCCCTCATATTTGAAATAGATCTTCGCGGGCGTATCCAGATATTTTTCCAGGCTGTAGGCCCTGCAGAGGGGGGAGGGCCGGAACTTCCGGTATACATCCATCACAGGGCCGGGAATATCAAAAAACCTTGTGGTGCTGTCCATCTCCTGCCGGGCGAGCTCCTCGCAGAAGATGGGATAGAGCTCTTCTGTCTGAATGGGTTTGCCCGTACCAGGGTTCAGGAGAGGATCGGGCTGTTCCTTCATGTCGGCTCTCAGGTTATACCACTGCTGGGGAATTTTATCTTCAGGTAAAATAAATCTGGCGGGAATCTTGTTCAACATAGCGGTTTGCTCCTTTCTTTTGAGAAAATCAGCGGTCATTCATGCCGCACGGCTGTCGTTCAATCGTCCGGATTAGCGCAAACTCCTCTGTGCGGCACTTTTTTATACATATATGGGAAACCGGACGGTTCCGGTTCTCAGACGGTCAGAGGTCCCGGCGTGAAAATAAAAAAACGCCCCTGCCCCTCTATGGGACAAGAGCGATCATATCTCCTGCGGTACCACCCAAATTGCAGTTTTTCTGTAAACTGCCTCTTTCTCCGCATACTGGCCGGCTTCCCGCTGCAATCTGCAGCCATTCGCTAAGAAAAGCCTGCGTATATACGCTCCCTTGGTAACGGGCGGAGCTCCCGTCATGTTTTCATGCCCTCATGAGTCCATTCCCCGAACCAGCCCTGCTGCGATCCCACCGCCTGCAGCTCTCTGAAAAGACCTTTTGCCCGGTTACTACTCTCAATCATCGGTTTCTCTTGGCGCATATAAAATTTGTCTCTATTATACAGCGAAATTTTAAAAAGTCAAGCGTTTTTTAGACAGATTCCTTTTCTGCCTTTTTATTTACCGGGGAAGGCGGTTCAGGCAGCCTGGAGAAGGAGCAGGACCGCCGTTTAGATCCCAGCCTTTCGGAGAGCCTGAGGATCGTCTTCGCAGGCCTTTCGCCGTATCAGAGAGATACGCCTATACGCCCAATGGATGGGAGAAAGTATGCTTTACAGGCTGGAAAAACGCTTTTGTGTGGAATCACGCTGGAAAACCTCGGTTTTCTCTGTGCAGAAAAGGAACTGTGTGGTATACTTTTTGGAGAAGTTTGAAAAGCAGCGGTGCTTCCGTGGAGTTTGGCACATACGCGGGCAGGTATATGCCTGGGTATATCGGGACAAGCCCGGGCATGCCGGCCGCAGGGAGAGTATAGGCGAATGCGGGCCGTGTGCGGAAAGGGCCGGCGGGAAGGCCGCTGCGGTGAGAGACAGGCGGGAAATAAACATGCTGAAGAAGAACGATATGATAGAGCTTTCCATAACCGGCTATACGGCGGAGGGAAGCGGCGTTGGGCGTTATTTTCAAAAAGAAGGCGGGACGGCAGACGCAGAGCCGGCCGCTTCCGCGCAGGCGGGAGGGATCGCCGTATTTGTTCCGGGTGCTGCCAAAGGAGACCGGCTGCGAGTGCGCATTGTGAAAACGGCGAAGACCTATGCCTTTGGCCGGTTGGAGGAGATCCTTATTCCCTCTCAGGATCGGGTGGAATCTATTTGCCCTGTTTCTACTCAGTGCGGAGGCTGTGTTTTCCGCCATATTTCCTATGAGGCGGAGCTCAAAGCCAAGGAGGAGCGAGTGAGGGAAGCGGCTGTGCGCATCGGCGGCATAGACGGCGCTTTGGTGGGGCCCATTCTGGGCGCCCCTTCCCCGGAGCGCTACCGGAACAAGGCTCAGTTTCCCATCGGCGAGGATAGGGAGGGGAAGCTTGTTTTGGGCTTTTATGCCCATCACAGCCACCGGATCGTCCCCTGTGAGGACTGCCTTCTGCAGCCGGAAGTGTTCCGCAGAGCCATGGAGTGCCTGAAGACATGGAGGAAACGCTCCCGGGCCTCCGTGTATGACGAAAGAACGGGAGAGGGTCTTCTGCGCCATCTTTATCTGCGGCGTGGTGAAAAGACGGGAGAGGTTATGGTCTGCCTGGTGTGCAATGGGGAACGCGTTCCCTGTGAAGGGGAGTGGGTGGAGCTTCTGCGGAGAGAGATTCCCGGCCTGGCCAGCGTGCTCATTAACATAAACCGGGAGAAGACCAATGTGGTGCTGGGCAGGCGATGCCGCACCCTCTGGGGGAAGGGTACCATTACGGATGTCCTCTGCGGGCTCTCCTTCGAGCTGTCGCCCCTTTCCTTCTATCAGGTAAATCCCCTGCAGGCGGAACGGCTCTATGGGGAGGCGGCCCGGTACGCGGCCCTCACGGGAAAGGAAACTCTTCTGGATCTGTATTGCGGCACGGGCACCATCGGGCTTTCCATGGCCCGGCATGCGGGGCGCGT
>URRG01000266.1 GCA_900550095.1 uncultured Oscillospiraceae bacterium | reverse complement strand
AGACTTTTTTGAGAAATTCCCTCTCCTCCTTTACAAGGGAGGAGATCCGGGAGGCGGCCGAGGCCCTTGAGAGAGGAGAAACCGGGGAACGGGCGGACGGAGAAGCCGCGGAAACCGCGGCGGAAAAACGGATGGCGGATATTCTTTCCTCCTTTGGATGCAAAAGCGCCGGGGAGCTGGAGGCCCGTTACCGGGAAAGGCAGGAATTCCTGCAGAAAAAGGAGCTTTTGGAGCAGGAGAGCCGCCGGGCGGCGGAAGAGGCGGAAAAAAAGAAAAAGGACGTCCTTCGCCTGGCGAACGGACTGCGCAGCCGCCTTTCTTCCTTTTCGGCGAACGAGCTGCGCACCGGCGAAGAACTGGGCGGTCTTCTGAAGCGGCTCAGGGAAGCGTGGGAGGAAACCCAGCGTCTGACACAAAAAAAGAAGGGGATCCTGCAGGCCTTGGGGCAGTCTCCAAGGGCCTCCGCACAGATCGCGGAGGAGCTGCGGCAGAGGGAGGAGCTCCTTTGCGGGGAAAACGGAGGGAAGCTTCCCCAGGCGCTTTCTCCGGAGGAAATGGCCCGGCTGGAGGAAGCTCTCCGGCAGCTCCGAAAGGAAAAAGGAGAGCTTCAGCTCCAGGAGGGAGCGCAGGGCCAGCAGGCGGCTGATCTGTGGAAGGGCCGGCGTTCTGTGAGCCAGCTGGAACGGCAGATAGCCGAAGAAGAGCTTTCGGCAGGAGAAAAGAGGGCGCGCCTAGAAGCTCTCCGGGCGGCGGGAGAGGCCATGGAACAGGCTTTCCGGGAGCTGCAGTCCGGCTATGGGCCTCTCCTGAACAGCGCTTCGGCGGAGATTTTCCGCCGGCTGACGGGCGGAAAATATACAGGCATGCTGGTGGATAAATCCTTTGGCCTCAGCGTCATGGAAAAGGGCGAAAGCTCTTCCCACGAGTGGAAGTATCTCAGCAGCGGCACCGTGGATCAGGCGTATTTTGCCCTGCGTCTGGCTATTTCCCGTCTGCTTGCAGGGGAATCTGCAGAAGCGCCGCCTCTGTTCCTGGACGATGTCTTTGCCCAGTACGACGATACGCGGGCCCGGAGGGGGTTGGAATTCCTTTCGGAGTACGCCCGGGAGAGGGGCAGTCAGATCCTTCTTTTCACCTGCCACAGGCACTTGGCTGCTATGGCGGAAAAGGAAGGGGCCTCCGTTTCCTGTGTGCAGGGGCGGAGAGAGGCGCAGAAAAACTGAACCTCTGCATTTGGACGGCGGAAGGGAGGCCGCTGCATATCTGCAGATGATACGAAAAGGGAGACGGCTGAAAGCCGTCTCCCTTTCTCAGCTTTTATTTTTAAAGAAACCACAGAGAAGCGCAAAAGCACCAAAAAGAGATTTTTGCCCGCTTTCCCACTCTTCCTGCCTTCTTCCAAAAGGAGGACAAGGGGGGGCGCGGCTGCGCTGTCCCGCGCCCTGCGGGATGCGGAAGCCTCGCGGAGAAAAGAGCGGGAGGATAGCTGGATGACCGGACGACTGGGGGACCTGGAGGCTGGAAGCTGCCCTCAGAGAGTCCCGGCGCCGTTCCCGCGGGGGAAACGCCCTGCGGCTTTAGAAAAATACGATATTCTCCATGCTGCATGGAGAATGCCGCATGGAGCATGAGCATGCAGCGCATGGCGCGGACTCTCTGGAAACAGGAAAGCGCGGAAGGTCATTCAGAAGCTATTTGTAGTTCAGGATCCTGTGGGAACTGGAGTTGCGGTAATCCGTGGGGGTCATGCCGACGATTTTTTTGAATATTTTCATAAAATTGCGGCTGTCCCCAAAGCCGAGCTTTTCGGAGATCTTCTGCACGGAGTCGTTGGTATCGGAGAGCAGGAACTTCGCCTGCTCGATCTTCTGCTGCAATATGTACTGCTTCAGGGGGATGCCGGCCACATTGCTGAAAAGGTGGGAAAGGTATTTTTCATTGTAGCCGAAATGGCGGGCGATATCCTGCACCTTGATATCGGTGTGCAGGTACCAGCGGACATAATCCACGATGTCATTATACATCTGCTGTTTTTTCATATCCACCCGGCTTTTCTGCGGGTTGAAGCATTGGCAGTTCAGCTCGCAGAGCACGGAAGTGGCGAGATAGTCGTTCTGGATGGGCGAATTATAGCGGCGGATGGAATCCTGCATCTGCTTCATCAGGATCACGAGACGGTCCGCATTCGGCAGTTTGGCGAATTTCGGAATAAGGATGATGCGGGAGGAAGCCTCCGGCAGTTCTTCCGGATCGCCCTTCAGCTGCATGCCTGCCTGGGAGCCAATGAAATGGAGCCAGTAAAAGGAACAAGCGGAGGGCCGCCATCCAAATTGATGGCTCCCGGGAGGAAACAAAAGGTATTCCCCGGCCGAGACTTCGTATTTGCCGGAATCGTCCCCCATATAGAGTATGCCGCTGGTGACGACTATCAGCTCAAAATCTTCCCCCAGCCAGCGGTCAAGGTGCATCCACTCCTGAGAAGGGGCTTCAAATTTGCCTGTCGCCACATACGACAAGGGCTTTTCCAAAGTAAATGAATAAAACGTATCGTTTTCCATAGCGTTCAGCTCCCTTATACAGGCCGTCTGCCTGTTCCCCTCTTTATGGTATTAAAATCGTGCGGCAGCACAGGCGATAAAGCCAAGAAAGTGCCTGCGGCTTCAAATGCCGTTTTGAAACCTCGTCTTCCCTTTTACTATACGTTTTTTGGGCTGAGTTTGTCAATCCAAAAAATCGGAACAGGGTTTGTCCGCCGGATGATCAGCACCCAGCCATATTCCTGAGGGAAAAACGTTGTGTGTAAAAACGTTTGAAAAAGGAGCGGTTTGACAGGCGTTCCACGTGCGGAAACAAAAAAAGAAGGAGTTTTTCGCCGTGATTCACGCCGGGTTTTGCAGGAAGTTGTGAAAACGGTTTTTTTGGAAAAATTTCCTCTGGCTTTGCAATTTTTATTTTTTTTCCTGCAAATCAACAGGCAAAAGGATTGTTAAGTAAAAGAACAACAGGCATTTTTACATATTTTATGCAAAAAACAACCTACAAAATGCCATTGAAAGCCTATGTTGATTCCTTTAATATAAAATTTACACTTTAAAGGCGGAGGTCTGGGGAATTCCCGTGAGGGAAAGGGTGTGCGGCGGCAAAACGGCGGAAAAGGCGGAGCAGGATGCGCGCAGGCGCGGCGGCCCCGCCCGCATGACGGCGGAAAAGCCGGCCAGGTCCCGGGTCCTCCAGAGGGGTATGAACAAAAAATCAGCATGAAAGGGGAGGTTTTTCCATGCAGCAAATCAAGTGGATGTGGGAAAAGATGCAGGGCTTCCACGGCCGGTATATTTTCTGCGTCTGCACCACGGCTCTTCTGCAGGTGATGATGCTCATAAATCCCATCATCAGCCAGCAGATCGTGGATCAGGTAGTGTATAAGCTGCCGGAGTACGAAGGGAATCTGGAGCCGCTGATCCATACGCTGGTGATTCTGGTCCTGACGATGATCGGCTTTACCCTGTTCCGGACCACGCTCCGGTACATTTCTATGGTTACATATGTGGACTGCGGCCAGAAATTTCTTTACGGCGTAAAGGGGGAGCTTTACGACAAGCTCCAGACCCAGGACATGGCCTTTTACTCCCAGCACCGAACAGGCGACCTGATGACCCGCCTGACAGGTGATATCGAAATGGGGAAGCACGCTATCGAATTTATCACCAGAGGCTTTCTGGAATGCTTCTTCCTGTTTGTTTCCACCTGCGTGTATATGTTTGTTACCAGTGCGGAACTGACCCTTTCCCTGGTCATCTTCACGCCGTTCATCTTTGTTGTGACCCGGCTCTTTTCCAGGAAGGTGGGGCCGCGCTTCCGGGTGCTGCGGGAAAAGCTCTCCGTGCTCAACAGCAATGCGCAGGAAAATATCGAAGGCAACCGCGTCATCCGGGCGTTCGCCACAGAGGACTACGAGATCCGGAAGTTCGATGAGAAGAACAGGGATTACATGAACGCCAACATAAAAGCCAGCCTGACGTGGTACCGGTATTTCCCCGCCATCGAGGGCCTCTCGCAGGCGCTCTCCATCTCCGTGCTGCTGGTTGGCGGCTGGTTCATGATGACGGGGCGTATTACGGCGGG
>URRG01000265.1 GCA_900550095.1 uncultured Oscillospiraceae bacterium | reverse complement strand
CATTGGTTCCACCACTACAGTCATTAATTTTTACTTGACGGCAATCACCGGTTTTACCTTAGGGCTTTCCATCCTATTCGGACAAAAATACGGCAGCGGACAATTCAAAGACATCCCTCATATTTTGTCAACCTTCTGCATATTTCTCGGGGCCGTCTTCTTGTTCTTCGCCGCAGCCGCCATTTTTCTAGCTTATCCCTTGCTTCTCCTTTTACACACGACACCAGAGACCCTTCCCTTAGCAGGCAGTTATCTACAGATCGTTCTGGCAGGTATTCCCTGCCTGGCCGTGTACAACGTCTACTCTGCTGCTTTGCGTGGAATCGGTGACAGCCGGACCCCGTTTCTGGCAGTTTTGTTTTCCTCTGCCATAAACGTTGTGCTGGACATCCTTTTTGTAGCCTTTTTTCGCTGGGGTGTCCAAGGGGCCGCAAGCGCCACTGCGATCTCCCAAGGGGCAATGACCGTCTTCTTAATCGTCTACGCCACAAGAAAGCACACGCTCCTGTGTTTCCAACTTCATTGGTATCCACTAAATCTGTCATTGCTAAGGCAAGGGGTTCGCTTTGGCCTTCCACCCATGATTCAGTCCAGCATCAGCGCCTGCGGAAGCCTGATACTCCAAAATTTCATGAACGGATTTGGCACTCAGACTGTGGCTGCCATCACCACTGCGTATCGTATTGACACCATCGTTTTGCTTCCCATCATCAATCTAGGATCTGGGATTTCCACCTTTACCGCTCAAAGCTACGGTGCCGGAGAAGCTAAAAAGGCAAAAAAAACACTTTTCGTGGGACTTATCTTAATGGCTGCCGTCTCTTTACTGCTGACCGTGCTAGTCATTCCCACAGGCGGCCGCCTAATTGCTTTGTTCGGGGCAAGTGAGGAAGCCGTCGGGATAGGTCAAAACTTCTTCCAGAGAATCGCGTGTTTTTATATCATCTACGGTCTTGCCACCGCAGTACGCGGGTACTTAGAAGGACTCGGGGATATGGTCTATTCCAGCGCTGCAGGCATCCTATCGTTACTGTTTCGAATCACCACTTCCTACGGGCTCGTCTCTCTCTTCGGCAATATGATTATCGCCTATGCGGAAGGCTTTTCCTGGGGAGTCCTTCTGTTATTATATCTGCTTCGGCTTCCATTTAGACGTTCCTCAAAAAAAGCAAAACCCCCAACCCTCCACACCCCATAAGTACTTTTGGCACGCAAAGAACCCAGACCTTCCTAGAAGATCTGGGTTCTCCTCTTCCGCCATCATTTCAAAGCCAATCCGTCCTTAAACGCATTGCCGACTTTCTCTCCCAACTTCAAATACGCCATGTTGACAGGGTCAAACACGATCGGGTCAAGCTTTGCCGGGTCAATTTTTCCGTTCTCACCGAGTACGCTCTCATCTGCGCTGACATTCACGATCTCTCCTACCATACGGCAGGACTGCGCATCATAGCTTACCAGCTTGCACTCCACCGCCATAGGCAGCTCCTCAATAAGCGGAGCGTCCACAAATTCTGATTTTACTGCGTGAAATCCAGCTTTTTCAAATTTATTTTTTACCTTATTTCCTGACTCCACACCCACGTAATCGCAGGCCACCACATGGGCCGCGTCTGCCATGCTGACGGTGAACGCCTTGCGCGCCAAAATATTTTTCACCGTCTTATGGCCTGGACTTAAACACATGGAAATCTGGGTGTCATCGCTGATTCCGCCCCACGCAGCATTCATCGCGTCCGGCGTACCATCCTCATCGTAGGCCGCTACAATATAGACGGGCTGCGGATAGGTATATGGTTTTGCTCCAAAATTTTTTCTCATTTTGATCTCCTCCATTGACAATCATTCGCAATTTTACTTCTGTCTGACTTTTTTCAGTCATCTTTCCGTCCTCTATGATAACAGGACATGAGGCCTGTCTGCAACTGTTATTTTTCATACTGCTCTTCTGTCACTGCCTCACACCACTCATTTTCCGTATCCTCACCCGGCACTTCCACCGCCAGATGAGAAAACCAACTGTCCTTTACTGCCCCATGCCAATGCTTCACACCCGCCGGAATATTCACCACATCCCCCGGCTTTATATAGGGCTGGACATATTCCTCTATCAACCCGCTCAGAGAATGCTTTTCCGTTACCACACAGGTCCGTATAGCATAGGAAGCATATGCCTCTCCTTTCCATTTTACGACCTTTCTTTTTCCTTCATTTACTTGAAGAACGTGCTTGATGGATACATCCATGTGCTGTACTTCCTCCTTTTGCAAGTGTTAGGAAGCATAGCATACGGTATGCCCGCTTTCTATATTTTCGCCCGAGTCAGGAGGAACGACGCCTGAAAAACGGTCTTTTCCGTGCGTTCAGGCAGAATAGCAGCCTGCTCAGGCAGCGCTTCAGCTTTCATCAATACGAAGCTGCTGCACAAACATATCCTCATGAAAATAAGAATTGAGAACTACGTTGTCATATCGGGAAAGGAGTTCTTTTACGATCAAAAGCCCTTTTCCTCTCTCCGGCCCTTTATCAGAATTTCCAGCTGTAATCCCTTTCTTTTTTGTTTCCTCCCGCAAAGAATTACAGATGGAAAAGCTGCACACTCCTCCGTTTTCCCGTATGGCAACAAGGATTCTTCCGCTTTCCATCCGGCACACTTCTTCTATAGCGTTATCTATAAAAATACCCAAAATCCGGACAAGATCGGCGCGTTCCAGATGAAAATCCGCCCCTCCTTCCTTCAGAGAGACCGTAAGCTCTATGTGGACGCCTCTTTCGACTCCCTGCATGATTTTATAATACAGAAAAGATTTCAAGGTCTCATCCCCGAGCGGCCTCAGACGCGCATACAGATCATTTTTCAAAAGCGTATCCTTCATGAAAGGAACTACATTCCTGGCATAAAAATCCTGCATCTCTCCGTTCCCGCTTTTTTCTACAAAGTTTCCCATGGTAAAAAACAAATTCTTAACGTCATGCCTCACTCGGGCCATACCGTCCAGATTTTCCTCCAAGTCCGCATTGTAAAGCGAGATCCTTTCATATTCATCCCGGGCAGTCTTCATTCTCTCCTTCAAAAAGGCCATCTTTACCATAATACGGATATATAAAGCCTGTACCAGCGCAAGCACCAGCAGAAGAGCCGATAAAAGCGGACGCGTATACGATTGAAAAGGCTCTGGAAAGAACTGCACAATACTCTCAAAACAGAAAAGGGAAAAAAGGCATATGCCCAAAACAAAGAGAACAGACCGGTCTAATTCTGCGTATTTTTCCGTAAAACGCCTCCATCTGCGCCTTTTACGGCCCAAGCATCTCCCGACTATCCGGAAAAACAGCCACATCAGCACAGTGCAAAAGGCCGCCGCTGTTCCCAATACTGCCGCTTTCTGCAGGGCGTCCCATCCGTAGAAACGGCTTATCGTATAATAATCCCCTATCCAGTATCCAAAGGTAAAATCAAACAAAACAGAAACGCCTGCGGCTGCAAAGACGGCGGATGCAATGCAAAAGCCGTACCCTTTATACCCTTCTGAAAGACGCATATTGCCGCGCAGAGATCCAGCAGCAGAAAAAACAAAAGAGAAGGCAGAGCCGCAAAATCGGATACGACGTTCATTTCTATGATAAGAAGGAACCACAGCGATAGGAAATCGCAGAAAGAAAGGGGAAGAAGTCTTGAAAGCCATACGGCGGCCGCAGCCAAATAGATGCGAAACATATCCATAGCCGCGGCGCTGGAGGCCCCTGCCGGAATAAAAGCAAAGAACGCTCCGACCCCCAGAAAAAGAGCGGCACCCGCTTTGATCAGCCTTGCAGCCATTTTTTTATCTCTCCCCTCTTTCGGAATGCACAGGGAACCTCCTGCTGGCTGGAGAGCTTCAGATACCCTTCTTTAAGCCCCAGAATATGCTTTTTCTGCACGAGATAAGAGCGGTGGACTCGAAGGAACCCGCTTCCCAAGCATTTTTCCTCTTCATCCAGCGTTCCTGTGACGGTCACACTGGAACCGTTCAAAGTGTGGAATGTGATGCCGTGAGAGATATTCTTTTCTGCCTCCACAAACA
The DNA here is from genome assembly GCA_900550095.1 of uncultured Oscillospiraceae bacterium. Classification (GTDB taxonomy): domain Bacteria; phylum Bacillota; class Clostridia; order Oscillospirales; family Acutalibacteraceae; genus UMGS1264. Next base: position 94 of record URRG01000265.1, on the reverse strand, counting down.
AAATATCCTCCCGCGCCACACGGAGCCGCTCTTGCGCTGAAACCGCCAGCTCTACGAACTCTTTTCCACGCTCCGCAGTCTTTGTTCCCGCTGC
>URRG01000264.1 GCA_900550095.1 uncultured Oscillospiraceae bacterium | reverse complement strand
GCTCCGCAAGATGGGCGGTTTTGCCGTAGTATTCCTCCAACTCCTTCAGGTGATCATCAGAGATAAGACCTTTGTCGTCCAGAGGCTTTTCCTTCTCAAAAATAGGGCTGTGATAGGCAAAAATGGCGGCGGGCTTTCCATCGGGCTTGGAATAGCGGCCTGAATGGGTGGCCTGCAGGATAAGAAGAGGAGCAAAGCCATTTTTTCGCAGGGAAGTTTCCTTGATATCCTCTGCCATAGACTTGAAGGCATCCAGATTCTGCTCGGTGAGCATCAGCTGCCGGGGATTGGCCCGCCCTTCGTGCAGGACGGCGGTGGCCTCTTCCCAAATGAGGGAGGCTCCGCTTTCGGCGAACCGGTGATACCGCCGCAGAGTGAGCTCCCCCGGCGCGCCGTCGAGACTTCCGTCGCAGCCCTCCATGGGCTGGATGGCCAGCCGGTTGGGCAGCGTATGTTCTCCGATGTGGATGGGCTGAGCGAGAGGAGAAAGATTCTCTGCAAGGGGAAGCACAGCGCCGTTTTTCGCTGACTCCTCCTTCAGCTCGGAAAGGGATGCATAGTTGAATTTCCTGTATTCCATATGAACGCTCCTTTGCATATTTCCGCCTCCGGGTGCGGCCAGTGGGCGGATATGATTAGTTCTGTCCTGCCGGAAGGGACGCCGGCGGGGAATGCTGTTTTTCGAGACAGCCCCGCAAGGGAAAGGCTCCCTTTCTGTTTGGTATAAGCGTACTCCATACGGAGGATTGATTGTAGGCAAAACCTGTGATAAAATATGTAAAATCTGCTGTGAGGCGAAAAGGAGGAATTGCCGTGGCTCCTTCCGATGTGTTCTTTCAGTGCGCCTGCTCCCAGGGAACGGAGCCGTATGCCGCCCATTTCCACAATACCGGGGAGCTGATCTATGTTTCCCGGGGCCGGGCGGAATACTGGGTTGAAGGGCGGCGCTATGAGGCAGAGCCGGGCTCTGTGGTGTGCGTCAGCCGCTTGGAGGAGCACAGCGTCCGGGTCGTGGGTGAGGATTCTCTCCGTTACTATCTGCAGGTAACACCCTCCCAGCTGGAAGGTCTTCTGGAGGAGCCGCGGCTGAAGAGCGTTTTTATCAGCCGTCCTAAAGGCTTTTGTCATTGCTTTTCTCTCGGAGAAGCCGCCGGGGAGGCGGAGGAGATTTTCCGCCGGTTATATGAGGAGTATGAGAACCCGGGAACCCTGTCGCGCGTATATATGACGGCGCTGTTCCAAGGGCTGATGGTGATTCTGTATAGGACCTGCCCGGAGAGGTTCCCGGCGCCGGGCAGAGCCGTGGGATCTGTGGTATACAGGGCGCAGGCGTATTTGGATAAAAACTTTACGGGAAATATTTCCATTGAAAAGCTGGCAGAGGAGCTTTATGTGAGCGTATCCTATCTTTCCCACGTCTTCCGGGAATGGACGGGGATGAGCCCTAAACAGTATGTGACCCTCAGCCGCCTTTCCTTTTCAAAGGAGCTTCTTATGACGACCGATCTCCCCGTGGGGGAGATCGCCTTTCGCTCCGGCTTTGGGGACGTGAACAATTTTATCCGCAGCTTCCGCAGGCAGGCCAGCATGACGCCCGGCGCCTACAGAAGGAGGGGAAACCTGTAAATTTTTCGTGAAATTTCTTTCGGAGAAGGCCGTATTCGTTGTTTTAGAAGGAATAGAGTGGTATACTGGCTTTAACTTGAAGGAATGCGCCTTCTATGGCCTCGGGTTGGCCGGGCGTTATCGAGAGCGGACGGGTCCGCGCCCTGTCTGAGGAAGAAGGGCATTTATGCGGCAGGAGGCCGGCCATTGAAGGATTGCGGACCGGTTTTCCATAAGGACTAGCACTCAGATACAGACCCGGCTTTTTGCGAAGCGGGATTGGCAGGTATTCGAAAATTGGAAGGATGGGCTGCTAAAACTCCTGGTAAACGGAGAGGGGAAAGGGTCTCTTGAGGCGGAAGTGCCGCCGGGGTCCGTATAGAGGCGGAGATTTTTGGGAATAAATGGAATAGGATACAGACCGCTGCAACGCCCATTTTGGAATGCTTCAGCGTATGACAGCGGGAAAAGCAAGGAGGAAGCTACTATGAAACATAAAGCTGTCTGGCTTTTGGGGGCGGCCGCTCTGGCCGGCGCGGGCTATGCTTTCCATGCCCGGAAAAAGGAGGAAAACAGCGTCCGCATTGCGCCGGAAAAGGCAAAGGCGCTTCTGAACAGCGGAAAATCCATGCGGCTGATCGATGTGCGCGAGCCTCAGGAATTCGCCCAGGGGCATATCAAAGGCGCGGAGCTGATTCCTCTGGGAGAGCTTCGGGAAAGGGCGCCCGGAGAGCTTCCGGACAAGGAAGCGCTGATTCTTCTTTGCTGCCGCAGCGGCCGCAGGAGCGCCCAGGCAGCGCAGATCCTTTCTGGTATGGGATACGCCCATGTGTTCGACCTAGGAGGAGTTCTGAGCTGGCCCTACGGCCTGGAAAAGGATCCGGAGGAAGCGGAACAGGAATAAGCTTTTCGGCTTCGCTCGAATTGCGGCGGGCCCAAAGGGCTCTTCAGACACAGCTGCGGGACAGCCCGGCGGAAGGGACGGCTGCACAGCGAAATACAGGCTCCCGCCGTCAGGCCGGGATAGAGAAGAGAGGAAGACGCTGATATGAAGATAAACATGCTTTGGTATCCAAAATGCAGCACCTGCCAGAGGGCAAAGGCTTTTCTGGAGGAGAAAGGGGTGGGGATCGGCGAACTGCGGGACATAAAGCTGCAGAATCCCTCCGGGGAGGAAATTCGTTCCTGGAAGGAAAAGGGGAACCTCCCCCTCAAAAAGTTCTTCAATACAAGCGGCTTGCTGTATAAAGAGATGAAGCTGAAGGAAAAGCTGCCGTCCCTTTCGGAGGAAGAGCAGCTGGCGCTTTTGGGAAGCGACGGTATGCTGGTAAAGCGCCCCATCCTGATCGGGGAGGGATTTGTCCTCACCGGCTTCCGTCAGGCGGAATGGGAAAAGGCGTTGGGGCTGTAAGTCTGTTTTCCTGCCTGCATCGGGAATGCAGCAGACCGGAAGATGAAAGCCCGGTTATAGTACTAGATGAAAAGCGCTTGCCGGCCGTGAAAGATGCGGCGGCAGGCGCTTTTTTGCGGGCGGCGGTTCTCGCCGGCGTTTTTTGCATAGCCTGCATGGCTGCGGTTCACAGCTCTTTTTCCGCAGGATGGGAGAGTTCTGTTTCCCGGCTTTCGGAGACATACCGGTCAAAGGCCAGGCGAGGGTCGCCATTTTGCAGGTGGATGATTCCACGCAGTTCAAAGCTGTTTTTTCGCAGGAATTTCTGCATGGACTGGTTCTCCTTGTGGGTGTCCATCCTGAGCCAGCGGACGCCCCGGGTCCGGCACAATTCCTTGGCCTTCTCCAGAAAACAGGAGGCCACGCCCTGCCCCTTACAGCGGTTTTTTACGCATACCCGGTGGATGACGGCATATTCATCCTGAGAGCGCCACTCTCCATCTTCTATGACGGCGTAGGTGGGTTCGCCGTCGAAGGAAATGGAGGCGTAAGCCACAGCGTCCTCCTTTTCCCGGAGAAGATAGCCGTATCCGTTTTGGATATCCCAGGCGATGGAGGCGGCGTTCGGATAGCCGTCCTGCCATTGGTTGACGCCTTGGCTTCGAAAATATGCCTTTGCTTCCTCTACGATTTCCATAATGGCGGGGATGTCCGCCGGTTGGGCTTTTTCCAGTTCCATGTTCGTTTCCCTCTTTGTTTGTAGTTTCCCTGTGATTAAAGGCACGGCGGATTCGCGCCTCTGTCCGGCACGGGCCGGGAACGCCCTTTTGCCGCTGAAAGAATCAGAGGGGCATCCCGGACCTGAGAATTTTCCGCTATGCTGTGAAATCCAGTTTCAATATAGCACGCTTTGTTTTCCTTTACAATACAAAATGCATTTCCAAACTCCTAATTAAAATAATCTGCCCTATTGTAAAAATTTGTCATTCTTTTCTATTTTTTACTATATTGATAAAAAATATTTACAATCGAAATAATATTATATAATATATTTAGAAAGGAGGGCTAAAAATATGAAAAAAATAATATCCTGTAGTTTAATTTTTGTACTGTGTCTGTGTTTTGGAGGATTTAATATCTGCGGCTCTGTTTCGGGTTTTCAGAGCTCCACC
>URRG01000263.1 GCA_900550095.1 uncultured Oscillospiraceae bacterium | reverse complement strand
TGGTCCCGCCGTTGCTGTGAAACGCGGGCGCGGATACAGGATACAGGATGCAGGACGTGGACATACGGGCGGGAAAGAAAAAACAGAGACGCGTCTTTGTAAGACGCGTCTCTGTTTTCAGCTCTATCTCTTTTGTATTACTTAGTACGTATCACTTAGCACTTAGTATTCTTGCGTATTCTTTTTACCGGTCCCGGATATTTTTGATGATATCCTCGGCTGTTGCGCGGGTGCGGCTGTCCTTATTGATCTTTTTCTCCATCTCCTGCAGGGAATAGACCACGGTGGAATGGTCCCTTCCGCCGAATTCCTCGCCGATGGACGCCGTGGGAAGCTGAGTGATTTCCCGCACCACATACATGGCCATCTGCCGGGCCTTGGAAATATTGGAGGAGCGCTTGGAGGAACGGATATCCGCCCCCGAAACGCCGAAGGTGCGCGCCACCTCCTCGATGATCTTCTCCACCGTAAGGGGTGTGGGCTGCTCGTTGCTCATGATGTCGCTGATGGCGGCTTGGGCGGTGTTGATGCTGGGCATGTCTCCGTTCAGGAGATAGTACGCCTTCATCTTTTTCACGATCCCCTCCAGCTGCCGGATATTGTTTTTCACCCGGTTGGCGATATATTCACAGACCACATCCGGAATATCGATCTGCAGCAGCTCCGCCTTCCTGCGGATGATGGCGATGCGGGTCTCGAAATCCGGGGGCTGCACGTCCGCCGTAAGGCCCCACTCGAAGCGGGTGAGAAGGCGTTCCTCCAGGGTGGCGATGTCTTTGGCGGGGCGGTCGGATGTGAGCACGATCTGCCTGTGGGCCTCATAGAGGGAGTTGAAGGTGTGGAAGAACTCCTCCTGGGTGGAATCCTTGCCGGCGATGAACTGGATATCGTCCACCAGAAGGATATCCGCCTTGCGGTAGCGCTCGTGAAAATCCTGAGTGGTGCCGTGGCGGATGGCGTCGATCATCTCGTTGGTGAAATCGTCGCCTTTTATATAGATGATGGTCATTTCCGGGTAGTTCTGGGCGATGGAATTGTAGATGGCCCTGAGAAGATGGGTCTTGCCCAGCCCGGAATTCCCGTAGATGAAGAGCGGGTTGTAAAGCGTGGCGGGCTTGGTGGCCACCGCCATGCAGGCCGCATGGGCAAATTTGTTGGAGGGGCCTACGATGAAGGTGTCGAAGGTGTATTCATAGTCTTCGGAAGGCGCTGCCTCCTCTTCCTTTGGAGCCACCTCCTCGGGGATCACGAAGCGGATGCTGAAGGTCATGCCGAAGATATGCTCCAGCGCCTCTGTGAGAAGGGAGGTATAGCACCGGGTCAGCGTCTGCCGGTGAAAATCGTTCGGCACCTGCAGGACGGCGATGTTCCCGGCAAAATCCAGCTCCACCGGTTCGATGCGGCTGATCCATGTTGTGAAGGCCACTTCCGTGATGCGGCCTTTGCAGTAATCGCAGACTAGGCTCCAGGCCTCGCTAAAAGATTCCATACTTCGACTTTCCCTTTCCTTACTAAACTTGCAGGAGCTGCGGTTTGCGGTCTCTCTTCTTTAGGAGGCGTACGGCGTACAGCGTACAGCTTAAGCTCGCAGCGCCGCGGCCTCTGAAAGCGCTTTGAAAGCGCCCTGCAGGGGGGGCAAAAAAGAAGAAAAACAGCAAAAAAATACAGGGGGAACCCCGAAAAAGAGGGAATTTCCCAAAATACATACATATATATAAATTGAGTATAGCATAAAATAGTATCTACTTCAATCAACATTTGTCAACTTATACGGGAAAAACGGGAGGAAAAGAAAGGAAATTCCTGTGCGTTTTGACGTACCGGCGCGGTGTAAAAAGACGTCAAGAGATATTCAGAAGCATTCAAAAGCGTTTGGAGGCGGGCGGAGGAGGATCGTTTTCCCCCCAGCTCCTTTCCCCGGCCCGGGATGTACGCGTTTTTCCGCAGATACTTCCGCGTCGTGCCGTATCCTGCCGTGCCCCGCCATATATCCCGCTGTGCGCTTGCAGCATGGGGGATCAGGTCTCTAGGCGTGTGATGCGCAGCCGCGCGGAAAAAAAGGGGGTGTACTATACTGTACTATATAGTATTGTATACCGCAAGCTGCGCGGCGGACGGCACAGGCTGCTGTGCCGCCTTGCCGCCTTGTGCCTTATCGCCTTGCCTCGGCGTATGCCGGGTATAGCTTTCAGGGGCGCGGTGCTGCTTCGGCATCGGCCCGCCCGCGTCCGCCTGCCGGGAGGAGCCTTTTCAGGCGGCGGAAAGGGGCGGAAAATCCCGTTCTCAACGGAAAAATTCCGAAAAAATAGTGCGCCGCGGCAGTTGACAGAAGGGGCATTTTTCATTATAATGCTAAGGTGCAAGGTTTGTGCCCTATTGCCGTTTGTTTTTTTGTTTTTCGGTTTTCTTTGCCGCACATTCCATTTCTTCAGAGGCTGGCAAAAGTCCTTTTTCGAGGATTTGGAAGCTAGGAGGGCAAAGAAAAAGGCGGAAAAGGCAGAAAAAACGGGAAGGCGGGGGAGCTCCTGCGGCGGCACTGTGTATGTTTGCATATGTTGCGTATGCGGGCATAGCTGTGGCTGAAGCGGCGGTACGCCGCACATAGTACGCAGTACGTAAGTATCCCAGTGCGCTGTAAGCGGAGAACAGCCTGCGCGGTCTCTGCGGTTTCCCGGTTCCGGATTGTATGCTTTCGGATGCCGGACGGCCTGCAGCGGCCAGATTTCAGAGTTTTAGAGCTATCGTTCTGTCATGAATGGATTCATGTTGGATAGCCTGAAAGGAGGGTTTTTCAGATGCTGAGAACCTATCAGCCCAAAAAGCTCCACAGAAAGAAGGAGCATGGCTTCAGAAAAAGAATGTCTACCAGCAATGGCCGCAAGGTGCTGGCCCGCCGCCGCGCCAAGGGCAGAGCCCGTCTGAGCTACTGATGCAGATGAGCTGTGATCCGATGCGCCTCTAAGCTGCCGGACGGCAGGGAGGCTGAACAGAAGACCGGCAGATCGGCTGTTCAGCGTGAGTGTCGGACTGCCTGGCCGCGTGCCCGGCAGAGACAGGGCATATTCTGAACCAGAGCCGGCCGCCGTTTGCCGGCCGCCGGCCGCGCCGATGCAGAAGCGCCGGCGCGCAGAGCAAAAGGGCCACCGTTGAGTGGCCTTTCTTTGTACGCGCAGAAACATGAGGGGACCTATGGATTTGTTTCTTCCTATAAAAGAGAACAGGGATTTCCGGCGCATATATGCCCGGGGAAAGTCGTATGTTTCCCCGGCGCTGGTCACGTATGTTACTCGCAACCGTTCGGGCTCTCTGCGGGTGGGCATCACCACCAGCAAAAAGGTGGGGAACGCTGTGAAGCGGAGCCGCTCCCGGCGTGTGATCCGGGAAGCGTTCCGCGTCTGCGCACCCAGGGTCAGGCCCGGCTATGATTTTATATTTGTGGCCAGAGGAAGGACTCCTTTTGTGAAGAGCACCGATCTGGGCCGGGTTATGGAAAAGCAGCTGCGGGAAGCGGGGGTTCTGCTGTGAAGAGGCTGAAGGGCTCTCTTTCGGGGAGCCGGGCCGCGGAAAGGCCGGGAAAGCCTTTTGAGCAGGGAAGCGCCGGAAAAACAGCGGGCAGGAACGCTTCAGGCGGCGCCGGACGGACGTCTGAGGAGGAGCGGCCCGGGTGGAGCCCCGGGGGGATCCTGATCCGTCTGATCCGGTTTTACCAGCAGGGGATTTCCCCTCTGAAAAAGCCCTGCTGCAAATATATCCCCACCTGCTCCAATTACGCGCTGGAGGCTGTCCGCCGGTTTGGAGCCCTGAAGGGAGGGGCTTTGGCCCTGTGGCGTATCCTGCGGTGCAACCCCTTCAGCAGCGGAGGATATGACCCTGTTCCGGAAAAGAAGAAAAAAGGCTCCAACGGCTCCGGAGGGGGCGGCTTTGAAGGTCCGGATACATTCTGAAGCGGCTTCTGGCCGCGGGTACGTGCGTTCTGCGGACAGGCCCGGAATATGCCGGAGGCTGTGCGATTGTGCGATAGTGCGATAGTGCGGTTGGGCGGCTGAGAAATCTTGTCTGAGCGGTATTTCTCCTTTTATCCATAGAGGCTTGCGGCCTTTTCATATGCGTAAGGGGCGTATCCGCTATTAGGATGTCTTTTTCCGATTCAAAAACCGTTTGTTTCGGATCGCTGTA
>URRG01000262.1 GCA_900550095.1 uncultured Oscillospiraceae bacterium | reverse complement strand
CGGCTCCTTCTCTGGAAGAAGACTGTAAAATTCTGGCTTTTATGCGACAATTTATATTTTGAAGAATGTTCTGTATCAAAGAAAAATATTTATTTAATGAATAAAATATATTTTTTTGCCATTAAAATATTCACAGTCGTAAATCGATTTTTATTTTTCTAGCCATTTTCTGTATGGTAAAGGATTATCCACTCTTCCAATAATATAATCCGCACTGGTATCATAATATTCCGCTAATTTCTTTAACGCCCACAACGGCAATTCATAGATCCCTTTCTCATACCGACGGTATACCTCCCTTTGACAATTTAATATTTTCGCTATATCCTCTAAAGACTTATCTGCATCCACACGTAAATCCTCTAATCTTTTAAGAAACATATTTCTTACCTCCTTACGGCTGATTCTATCATATAAATTTGAGGCTGCTGTCATCCTACTATCAAACGACAGTAAAATAAAAAGCCGCCTGTAAAAGCGGCTATGTAAATGTCATAATGGTCTCCTAATATCGCTTATTCCTAAAATATAGTCTGTCGTTGTATGATAATAATTTGCCAATATGTTTAGGGCCCATAGAGGCAAATCATATACACCGCGTTCATAGCGCCTATAAACTTCTCTGCTACAGCTTAGTACTGCAGCTATATCCTCTTGCGTTTTTCCAGCCTCTATCCTTAGACCTGCCAGCCTGGGAAGCTCCACCTTATATCAGCCTCCTTTTAGAAAATAGTAATATTTTCCAAAAGTCAAATGTTTAAATTGCTACAATCTTGTCGCTTCATGCTACATTTTTGTAGCAGCCTTATATTCATTTATTTTTTATAATATCTCGATACTACTCTGATGCATAAAATATACTCTCAGTATTTGATTTAATGACGTATTTTCATACAAAATAAATATACTTCTGCTCCTTGTACCCGCTCATACCGCGGGGCATATACTTTCTGGGCGGAAACAGAAAGTGGGGGCCATGCGGCCTGAGCAGGCACAGGGTGCTACCGGCAAATTGAGACACCGCAGAAAAACCTTGAATTTCTGTTATCCAGAGGTACGCCTTGCAATATGCGATCTCCTTCACAAAAGGGCCCTTCCGCTATTGAAGGAAAAGAATGAATAGGCTATACTGAAAACAAGCGGATAGAATCGGCCGGGGACAGAACGGCCTCAGCCGGTTTCCGTATGAAAGGGCGGATACAAGATGAAAACGAGGCCGGAACCGCTGGGATATTCGAATCGCCCCGGGCAGTCCAGGCAGCCCGGACAGGCGGGGCAGTTTATACAGCCCATACAATCCATACAGCCCACACAGCCTCTATGGAAGAAAGAAGAGGAAACAACCGGCCGGAAAACGGCGTTCCTTTTCCGGGAAACCATCTGCGGATGGGAATCCTGGGGGCGGGTATATCAATCTATTGAAGCATTCCGCCCGTTGATACAGGAAATCTTTCGCAGGCACAGCCTGCCGTATCAGGAACCGGAGCATCTGACGCCGGGGACGAATGCGGTCTTCCGGGTTGGAAAACGGATCGTGAAGATATATGCCCCGGCTGAATCGGGACTTCCGCCGACCTGGGCGGAAGCCGCCGGCATGAGGCTGGCGGAAGCCGCGGGGATCCCCACGGCAGGCGTCGTATGCCTGGGAGAAATACACGACCGCTATACTTTTCCCTATCTGGTGATGAACGCCGTAGAAGGGACGGAAGCGGGAGATTGGCGGCCTGGAGCGGCTTCTTCAGAAAAAGCGCTCTTTGCCGCGGAAGTGCGGAACCTGCTGAAAGCCCTCAGAGGGTGCGTTCGGACGGAAGCGGCAGCGGCAGAAGCAGCGGCCTCCGGCATACCCCATGTGTTTTACGGGAATGCCTGCGGCAGCTCCCGGTGGAAAGCGTTTCCCGATTCTCTCCAGGCGGAAGTGGAACGAACCGCCAAAGAGGCTCTGGAAGAGGAAGCCGTGTTCGTCCACGGGGATCTGACCTGCGAAAACGTACTGCTTCTTCCGGAAGCAAACGGAAGCAGCTCTATGGGGAAACGGCTTTTTGTGCTGGATTTCGGGGACTGCCAGCTGGCTCCTTTTTACTATGAATGGCCTCCCCTGGTCTGGGAGCTTTTCCGGTGGGAGCCTGTGATGCTCAAGACCTGCTTCAGTGAATACGAAAAAGAAGAATTTCTGCGTATTCTGACGAAGGCTGTGCTTCTGCATGACTTTGGGGGAAATATGCTGCAGGAGACCTGCCGGTGGGCGGATATCCCCCCTTCAAGCATCGGGAACAGGAGGCAGGCGGAAGAACTGCTGCGGCTGAGACTGAGCTCCGAAGCCGCTTTCCAACGGTGAAGGGCAGGAAATCCACTGAGAAACACAAAATGGCGAGCGCGGAAAAGAACGCGGAAAAACAAGATACGGAAAGAAAGCTGAAAAACAGAAGAAAATCGAAAAGACAAGGAAGAAAGGGAAGGGAGCTGTAAACATGGAAGGGACCATGAAAGGGCTCGTATGCCATAAAGGCGGACGGCTGGAGCTTATGGAAAGGCCGGCGCCCAAAATCATAGAGCCAGGGGACGCCGTAGTGCGCGTTACGCTTTCCACCATATGCACCAGCGACCTGCACATTATGCGGGGCGCCGTTCCCCGGGCAGAGCCAGAGACGATTCTGGGCCATGAATTTGTCGGCATAGTGGAGGAGACAGGAGCCGGTGTGGTCTCTCTGAAGCCGGGGGACCGAGTGGCCGCCAACTGCATCACCTTCTGCGGGGAGTGCTGGTTCTGCCGGAAAGGATATATCAACAACTGCGAAAAAGGCGGCTGGGAGCTGGGATGCCGGATCGACGGCTGCCAAGCGGAATACTGCCGCGTCCCCTTTGCGGAGCAGGGGCTCACGAAGATTCCGGAAGGGGTGACGGACGAGGCGGCCCTCTTTGTGGGAGACATCCTTTCCAGCGGTTATTTCGGGGCGGAACTCTGCGAAATAAAGCCGGGCGATACGGTGGCGGTGATCGGCGCGGGGCCGGTAGGCCTCTGCGCCATGGAATGCGCCAGACTGTTTGGAGCCGCCCGCATCATCGGTCTGGAACCGGATCCCTTCCGCAGGAGAGTCGCTAAAGAACGGGGGCTGGCGGATTTTATGATCGACCCCCTGGAAGAGGACGCAGAAAAGACCGTTTTATCCCTAACGAAGGAAAGGGGGGCGGACGGCGTCATAGAAGCTGCGGGCTCGTCCGAAAGCTTTGAAACCGCCTGGCGGATCGCCCGGCCTAACAGCGTTGTGGCTCTGGTGGCTATGTATGAAGAGGATCCCGTTCTGCCGCTTCCGAGGATGTATGGAAAGAACCTGGTTTTCAAAACAGGCGGCGTGGATGCCGTCCACTGCGGCACGCTTTTGAAGCTGATCGCAGCAGGAAGGATATCCACGGATTTTCTGATCACCCATAAAGCCCCTCTGAACCGCATTTTGGAGGGGTATGCCGTTTTTGGAGCCAAAAAGGAAAACTGCCTTAAATGGGCCGTAACGCCCTATGAAAGGTAAGCCCCGGAAGCCGCATTCCGGGGTTCCTTTACGGCCCGGCGCTGAAGGCCGAGGGCTGGCTGCAGGGATAGAAAACAGACTAGGCATTCCGCAGCCGGTATGCCGCGGGAAGCTCGGCGGCTCTGCATTTTGCCGCTCTCCCCTGTTTTGCCGGCCGTGACACGGTGCCGCAAGCAATAAAGGCGGGTAAAAACGGGCAAAAACAGGGCATACTGAAAGAGAAAAGGCGCACTGTGGAGAAACGGCTCCTTTGCGTCCTGAGCCAGCCGCTTTGAATCGGAATCGGGAGAGAGACTGCAAACAGCCTGAAAACAGAAAGGAGGCTCCCTATTTCATATACTGGGGAGAGACAGAAAAAATATGGAGACACACAATAAAACAGAGCGGAATTTCTTGGGGGCATCCGGCACGGAGCTGCGCCCTCTCTGCCAGGAAGATGCGGAAGAGGTCCTGCGGATCGCCTCCCGGGAAAGGGTCGCCCGCTATATGCGGTTTGACGCCCTGGGTTCCCTTGAGGAAGCCCGGGAGCTGATCAGCGAATATCAGAAAGGGCCTGCCTGGGCGGTGCTGGAACAGGGAAATCTCTGCGGGATCTGTGCCCTGAAGCCGCCCGAATCGGAGAAAGACGGCAGGCGGTATTCGCTGAGCGTATTCTTAGACGAAGCTGTCTGG
>URRG01000261.1 GCA_900550095.1 uncultured Oscillospiraceae bacterium | reverse complement strand
AAACGGCCGCTGCAGGTGTATCCCTGCAGCGGCTGCGGCATATATTGAAGAATTTGTGCCGAAGAACAGAGGCATTCCCTCTTTTCCTCCGCCTTTTATAAAAGCGGTCCCTTTGGAACGCCCTCCTTCAGTTTTCTGCAGCCCTTCCATTTTCCAGCCGTATGATACGACTGCAGTCTGTAAGCGTGAGGATCTGTGAGAAATAATGAAAAGCGTTTTTTCAGGGTATTCCTCCCGAAGAGTTTTCATCAGTCCCTTTTCATGAAGGACGTCCAAACTGCTGGTAGGCCCGCCTATCACGACTACGTCCGGTTCCGCCAGCATGCCCCTTGCGATTCCCACACGCCGGCGTTCGCCTCCGGAAAGACGGGCCCTTATCTGCCCCATTTCCGTTTCATAGCCCTGCGGCAGCATGCGCGGCCACAAAAAGGATCAGGATACGACGCCGGGTATACAAATAGGGGCGGAAGGAACAGACTGCTTATGCAGCGTCAGGCCGTGCGCAGCCCTCTTCACCCGGCGGTTCTGCTCCCGCACCTGCCGCATCCTTTCGGGACCGTATCCGAATATCTGGATATCCTTTATCCTGTATGCGCTTTCGAGCACAAGGGATTTGACCTCTCCCCGCTTGGTGCGGCAGCGCATGCCGATGGACCGCCCCGCTTTCATAGCGAACAGAGGAAGCAGGATGCTGACAGTCAGATAGATAGGCAGAAGCGCCAGAGCAAAGAGCGGATTGAAATACAGCACAAGCCCCAAAGTCATACAGGGCAGAAGAACCACTGTAAACAAGGAATCGATAATATACGCGAATAAGAAATCGATGGTTTCCTTATGAGAAACCGCCGCATTCAGAATATCTCCCTGTTTTGGGCCTATAAGGCACGCGGGAGCCAGCCTGCAGATGGTTTTAAAAAGAGGATACGCATGGAAGCGAGATGCCTGTAAGCTCCCGCATGAGAGGAAACGCCCTACAGGCAGCGGCGGATTACGCTCAATATGCCCATGAGGACGACGAAAACGGCAGGATGACCTGCCGCCCTCCCCGCGAAAGAGATAACCAGAAGAATGCCGAATCCCATAAACCTATCTGTGTAGGTCGCCGTTGTTAGCGGCAATAAAAAATCCGGGCAGTCAGCTTCCGCCCGGATTCCTTATTCCGTTTCTATTCTATGCTTATTAGGCCTGCTTTTCGGCCTTGTCCTTTTTGTGCTCCTCAACGGCAAATCTACAAAAATCCCGCATACAGCACTCTTCGCATTTTGCCGTTCTGGCAGTGCAGACAGCCCTGCCATGGAGAACCAGCCGATGGCAAAAATCATTGGAATCCGCCGGTGGAAGGATCTCCCTCAGTTGCTTTTCCACCTTCAGCGGATCCTTTCCTTCTGAAAGCCCCAAACGGCCGCAGATTCGGATGCAGTGGGTATCTGTCACGACCGCCGGTTTGTGATAGATATCCCCTACCACCAGATTGGCCGTCTTCCTTCCCACGCCGGGGAGTTTCACAAGCTCCTCTATCGTGTCCGGCACAACCCCGCCGTATTCGGAATCCAGCATGCAGCACATCCTATAAATATCACGGGCTTTTGTTTTATACAGGCCGCAGGAATGAATATAACCCTCTATCTCCTCCGGAGAGCCTTCCGTAAACGCTTGTAAAGTGGGAAACCGGCCAAACAGAGCCGGAGTCACCATATTTACTCTGGCGTCTGTGCATTGAGCCGAGAGCCTTGTAGCAATCAGAAGCTGCAGCGGATCCCGGTATGTAAGAGAGCATACCGCTCCCGGATATTCCTTCTTCAGGGCTTCAACCGCCAGCAAAGCCCTTTCTTTTCTTCTCACTTCGCTCCCCCCGTTATCTTCACATGAAAGCCCTCCATTACACGCAGCGCCTCTTCATGAAGCTGTACGTCAAAAGAAGCGGTACAGTCCCGATCCACCAAGATCTCCGCGTTGGGAAGAGCCGCTTTCACCATCACCGCATTGGAAATAACACACATATTGCTGACCAAACCCACCAGCTCCACCGACGCATACGGCTTCCCCTTCAGATATTCATACAGGGCTCCGCTGGGAAAGGTGGGCTTCTGGAACTCCCGGCATCCTTCCAGCTCCCGCTTCACACGGCCGTAAAGCTCCCACCCCGGCGTACCCTTAACCGTATGAGGCACAGGGAGCACCTTCCCTTCCAGTGTATTCAGATAGGTTTCGTCATGGGTATCCATCGTATATACAATATCGCCGCCTCCGCTTTTATACTCCAGGATCTTTTCGCATATAGGCTCCTCCAGCTTTTCCGCTCCCGGAAACCCCAACGCGCCGTCTACAAAATCCTTCTGGTAATCCACCACGATCAAAAGTCTTTTCCCATCCATTTCACTTTTACCCGCCTTTCCCCTGTCGTAACAAAATAAAGAAAGGATTCTGCTACATTGTACCGCAGAACCCTTTCTTTTGCAATATGAAAACCCGCCTTCCATCCGCCGCGGGATTGTGTATGGTCTGTCATCGGAACACCGGGAAGCCGGCTCTTAAGACAGCTAAAGGAATTTGCTTCTTCCAGCCTTCATCAGTATTCCTCTGAAGACCTGCTCTTACTTTATAATAAATATATAGAGAAACTATGAAGAAACTGCGACACAGCTATAAATTCTCTCTTAGCGGCAAATCAACGCTCATACCGTTCAAAGTATTCCGTACTCAGCCGGCGTTTCTGCCCGGCAGAAGGCATCAGCAGATCTCCCAAACTGCGCAGAGGCTTCTTTACCGTATCCACGGCCCCAATACCCATGGAAGAAAATATCATAATAAAGAACATGCCTGTCTGGATCCAAAAAATCGTCACATCCGTCACGCCATGGACCATAACTGCCGCCAGAGCGGAGGCTGCAAGGATACTCATATTTTTGCAAACGTTTCTCCGATACCGCAGATACAGCTGACGCACAACGACCGCAAGAAGGACCCCGCATCCGACCAGCCCCACAAGACCAAAATTCAGGAGCACATCCAATACGATATTATGACAATGATAGGAAGGAAAGCTCCCGAATTCATTGCAGATCATCGGATATGCCGCCGCCCCCCTGCCGAAAAGCGGGAACTCGAGGAAGCCCTTAATGGAAGCTTTCCAAATAGAAAGGCGGTAGCCAAAAGTCACATCCACCGCATCCAAGCGGGGATACAGTTCCGGAAAAATCAGGCAAAGCAACCCGCAGAAGGCCGCGGAAACCAAAAACGCAATGACCGCCCTTTTCTTTTTCGCCAGCACCAGCATGACAAATACCCCGAATAAAGTAGCCCCCAGAGAGGACATGCTGGCGCAAAGATACAGGCCGAAAAGGTTGCAAAAAGCCGTTATCATATAAAACCATTTGTTGGTTCGGTTGCTGAGGCATCTGTAAACGCAGACCAGAACCATAAGCTCGGTCATGGCTCCAAAATAGTTTGCATTGGTAAAGACGGAGGCCGGGCGGAAATCCTGAGCAGTAGTCCACACTTCCGCTTTCTGCACCAGAGCTATGCAAACGCACACAATACTGCAGATACAGGAAAGATCCAAAATCGAGTTATACATGGAACGCGTCATTACATTCTTCAGGAAATATGCGCACACAGCCGCCGTAATCATCAGAACCGCATACATCATGCCTCTGAGATTTTCATGAAAAGCCGCTATGTAGAAGGGGATAAACAGCAGAGCGATGAGCCTGCGGTCCGCCGCCGTCTTTAATACGCGGTGCCTGCGTTCTTTGCTGAAAACTACCATGGCCGTTACGATCAGTACGGCCGCCACTGTGAAATAAAAGGGCATAAATATGGATACCGCCAGCCCATATACCAGAAAAACATCGGGAACCATCGGGCGGACCCGGGTCTTATGCAGGACGGAAGATGATGTTCCTGTCATATACTATATGTCTCCTTTCCACTCCGGCCAACCGCAGAGGCGCTGGAAACACCATAAACGGATACCGGAAAAAATGGAAATTCATTCTTTTATTCATATATAAAAATCCTATATAAAGAAAGTATAAAATCGATTTATACTCACAGATATTACATTATAGGCAGATTACATAAAATACGCAAGAGATGTTTTATGTGAATATAGCCTAACCAGAGTTCTATTTTTGTGCACTTTGACATTATTTGTTACAGTAATTTTAATATATACGAGAGATATATATTTTTTTATTATAGAAATGTAAAAAATGCGTAA
>URRG01000260.1 GCA_900550095.1 uncultured Oscillospiraceae bacterium | reverse complement strand
CAGCCGCCGTGCGGGAGGCCCTGCTTTTGTATAAACCGGCCGTACCTGTTGTGTATAATTCCGGAGGCTATGACAGTGTGGAGACGCTTCGTTCTTTGGAAGGGCTTATCGATGTATACCTGCCGGATTGGAAATACGCTTCTCCGGAGCCGGGGGCCCGTTATTCCGGGGCGGCGGATTACTGTACGGCGGTGAAAAAAGCCGTCTCTGAAATGGTGAGGCAGACAGGGCCCGCTGTATTCAGCGACGAGGGGATCCTTCTCAAAGGGACCCTTGTGCGCCATCTGATTCTGCCGGGCAACACCAGGAATTCCATCCGGGTGCTGGAGGAAATGGCGGCGCTTTCCGGGGAACTTCTGGTGAGCCTTATGGCGCAGTATGTCCCCTGCGGCAGGGCAGACCAATATCCGGAGATCAACAGGCGTATCACCGCCCGGGAATATGAAAAAGTGCAGCGCCGTCTCTTCGAGCTGGGGCTTGACGGCTTTTTGCAGGAAAGAGCTTCCGCCAGCAAGGATTACATACCGCCTTTTGACCTGGAGGGGGTTCCTGTATAAATCCGGCAAAATGCTGCCGCATATTGACAAAGCGAGGAGGATATATTACTCTTATACTACGTAGTATTCAATACTATATGTCCGTGTGTTCGTATTCTATTAGTATCGACAGGGAGAACCTATGCATATGCACAGAAAAGAAAAAGCCAGGAGCCGGAAGCGCCGCCTGCTGCGCCTTCCGGAATATACGATGGGAGAAGAGATCGCCAATGCCGTCACGCACGGGCTGGGGGCCTTTCTGGCGCTCTGCGCTCTTCTTGCTATACTTTTTTCCGGCCCGAAAACGATTTTGGCTGCAACAAGCCTTTCTGTTTACGGCGTCAGCATGTTTCTTCTGTATTTGATTTCCTGCCTGTATCACGCCCTGGCTGTGAACCGGGCTAAAAAGGTATTTCAGGTGTTGGATCACTGCACGGTCTATCTTTTGATTGCCGGAACATACACGCCGATTTCTCTTCTGGGTATGGGAGGGGCAGAGGGCATCGTCCTGACCTGCTTTGTGTGGGGCGTTTCTGTTCTGGCTATTGTGCTCAACGCTGTGGATATGCGCCGGTTCCGAGTCTTTTCCATGGTCTGCTATATTGCGCTGGGTTGGTGCGTCATCTTCTTTTTGCGGCCCCTTCTGGAAAGCGTGGATACCCGCTCGCTCATTTTTCTTGTAACAGGGGGCGTCCTGTATACGGTGGGCGCCGTCCTGTACGGGCTGGGAAGAACCCATAAATATATGCATTCCGTTTGGCATGTGTTCTGCTTGGGTGGGAGTCTTTTTCATTTTCTGGTGGTATGGCAGATCTGCCTCGCGCATTCTGTGTGAGGTATGACCTTCGCCGGGAATGTTCACAATTCCGTTAAGCTTCTTTTATTCAGAAGTGATATACTGAAACCACCAATAAAAGAGGTGTTGCTTGTGGAAGTTCTGCAGAGAGAGATGTCTTTTGAATCCAAAATGGAAAATGAACGGATTTTTGTCCGAATATCGGAACCTGCGGAAAAAAGCCGGGTGAAGGCTGTTCTGCAGATTGTGCACGGCATGGCGGAACACAGCCTTCTATATGTGGAATTCGCTGATTTTTTGGCTTCCCACGGGTATGCGGTAGCTATAAACGACCACTTGGGCCATGGGAAATCTGTTTCTTCCGGCGGCGCTTACGGCTATTTCGGCCCGCTGGGGATGGAGGCTGTTCTCTCGGATCTGCATAAGCTCTATGAATACATGCGGGAGGAATACCCCGATGTTCCCTATTGTATGATGGGGCACAGCATGGGCTCTTTTCTGTGCAGGGAATATACGGCCCGTTATGGAACAGAGCTTTCCGGGGCTGTGTATATGGGGACCTGCGGTCCTCAGAACCCTGTGCTTCTGGCGGGGGAGCTGCGTTTGGCGGATCACTATGTGAAGAAGCTGGGGCCCCGCTCTCATCACCCGCTGTTTGCGAAGCTTTCTACGGAAAGGTTCAACAAGGCCTTTGCTCCGAACCGCACTTCGGCGGACTGGGTTACCCGGGATGAGGCCGAAGTGGATAAATATGTGGCGGATCCTCTCTGTGGTTTTGATTTCACCGTTTCCGCCTATAGGGATCTGATCTGGCTGCAGAAGGTGATTTCAGAGGATTCCTGGCTGGAACGGGTGCCAAGGCCCCTTCCTCTGCTGTTGATTTCAGGCGATAAGGATCCCCTTGGAAATTGCGGAAAAGGGATCCTGAAGCTCAAGCAGCGGCTGGAACGGACAGGGCACAGCGTCCAGATGATCCTGTATCCTGGAGCGCGCCATGCGTTGATAACGGAAACCAATAAGGATGAAGTATATGAGGATTTGAGAAAATTTTTGGATTCTCTGATAGTATCGCCTGTGTGAAGACTTTGATTCTGTATAAAACTCCGGCCCCTGGTTTTTGACCTGAGGCCGGAGTTTTTGTGCAGAGACGAGAGATTTTTCTTTCCGGCTTTTCGCATGATTTCCCGGGATATGCCGTATATATTAGGTACGGCCGGAAAGGAGAGGGTATGGCGATGTATATTGCTTTTAAGCTAAAAAGAGCCTTGGCCGTTCTGATGATCGTATGCATAGCCGCAGCTGCCGTGATCGCAGGGGCCCGGTTCGAGGATTCCTTTACGGCTGAGGCCGGTTCTGTGGAGGGAATAAAGCTCCCTGTCGTCATGTATCATAGTCTGCTCAAGGATCCCGGGCTGCAGGGAAGGTATGTGATTTCTCCTGATCTGTTTGAAGAGGATCTGCAGTATCTGCGGAGGAACGGCTATACGGCGGTGGGAATCGAAGATCTTTTGAGATATGTGGACGGAAAGGCGTCTTTGCCTGAAAAACCTATTCTGCTTACCTTTGACGACGGATATTATAACAATTACTACTATGCATTCCCTCTGGCAAAGCAGTATGGAATGAAAATCGTGATTTCCCCTGTGGGCTCCTATATGGATAAAGCGGCGGAAGAAAACGATCCGCATCCTACGTATTCGTATATAACCTGGGAGGATATGCGGGAAATGGCGCAGAGCGGCCTGGTGGAATTTCAGAACCATACGTATGATCTCCATGCAAGCAAGGAGGGGAGGATGGGAACGAAAAGGAAAAGAGGCGAATCGGAAGAGGAATACAGGGCGCTGCTCCGGGAAGATATAGGCTCTATGCAGGATCGGATGAAGGAGTATCTGGGCGAGGAGCCACCCTGCTTTACCTATCCCTTCGGGGCGGTCAGCGAAGGAGAACCGGAAATAATCCGGGAAATGGGATTCCGCTGTACGCTTACCTGCGAGAGCCGGATGAATGTCGTTACAAAGGATCCGGAAAGCCTCTATGACCTGGGGAGGTATCTGCGTCCTCCGGATCAATCCAGCGAAAGCTTTTTTGCGTCCATTTTGAACGGATAAAGGAGGAACCGATTTGCCCAGTATATATCTTAGCCCTTCTCTGCAGCCCTATAATGAGTATGCAGGGGGAGGAAACGAACAGGAATACATGAATAGGATCGCCGATGAAATGGAACCCTATCTCAAAGCAAACGGTATTGTATGGGATAGAAATACGATCGGCACTAATGTAGGCGCAGCCATTCGGGAATCCAACAGCGGCTACTACGATCTGCATCTGGCGCTCCATTCCAATGCGGGGCCTGAAAGCCTGGCCGGAAAAATACAGGGAACGGACGTATATTATTACCCTGAAAGCCAAAATGGAAGACAGGCGGCGGATATTTTGGCAGAAAATTTCAAAACGGTTTACCCGGAACCGGAAAAGGTAAAGACTCTGCCCACTCGCAGTCTGGCAGAGGTGGTGAAAACGAATGCTCCCGCTGTTCTCATGGAGGTGGCCTATCACGATAATCCGGAGGATGCGCAGTGGATTCGTTCTCACACGGAGGAAATCGCAAAAAATATTGTAAAGGGTCTTACCCAGTATTTCGGGCTCCCTTTTATCGATGCAATAGAACCTGAACGAATAGGGATCGTCGCCACCCAGGCCACACCGCTGAATATCCGGGAATATCCCAGCCGCCAGGCGCCTGTGATCGGGCAGGCCCCCAAAGGCGCAGAGGTCGCTGTCCTGGGGATGTGGGAGGATTGGTATGTGATACGGTATGGGGATCATATAGGATATGCGGCGAGGGAATATATCCGCGCATAATACCGGCAGACTGGTGAAACAGGCCGTTTCT
>URRG01000259.1 GCA_900550095.1 uncultured Oscillospiraceae bacterium | reverse complement strand
TCACCCTGGAAAGGATGGTCACGTCGATATTTCCGCCGGAAACAAGGCAGACCGCCTTCTTGCCCTTTATATCCACCTTGTTGAACATGGCCGCGGCCACGGAGACGGCTCCCGCCCCCTCGGCAATCAGCTTCTGCTGTTCGATCAGCGTGAGAACAGCGGTGGCTATTTCATCGTCGGAGACAGTCACCACCTCGTCCACATATTTGCTCACAAGCTCATAGGTCAGATCCCCGGGGCATTTTACAGCGATGCCGTCCGCAAAGGTGGAAACTCTGTCCAGCTCCTCCACCTTCCCGTCCGCCAAGGCCCGGCGCATGCTGGGGGCTCCCGCCGCCTGCACCCCGTATACCCTGCATTTGGGATTCAGGGATTTTATGGCGAAAGCGACGCCGGATATGAGCCCGCCGCCGCCCACCGGCACGATCACAGCGTCCACGTCGGGGAGCTGGTTGAGAAGCTCCAGGCCGATGGTGCCCTGGCCCGCGATCACCTCCGGATCGTTAAAGGGGTGGATGAAGGTAAGCCCCGTCTCCTTCTGGAGCTGGCAGGCGCGCGTATACGCATCGTCGTATACGCCCTTTACAAGCTCCACCCGTGCGCCGTAGCTCTTGGTGTTCTCCACCTTGGAGATGGGCGCTCCGTCAGGGATGCAGATAGTGGCGGGGATATTGCTCTTCTGGGCCGCCAGAGCCACGCCCTGAGCATGGTTTCCGGCAGAGCAGGCGATAACGCCCTTTTCTTTTTCCTCCGGGGAAAGGGTAGAAATCTTATAATACGCGCCTCGCACCTTGAAGGAACCCGTCACCTGCAGGTTTTCCGTTTTCAGGTAGACTTCCGCCTCCGGGTTGATCTTCGGAGCGGGGATCAGATCCGTCTCCCGGATCACATCCCGCAGGACAAAAGCCGCATGATATACTTTATCTAACGTCAGCATGGATAAAACTCCCAACTTGATTCAAAATTCAGCCCGGCCGGTGCTCCCCGCCGCAGCGCAGTTTACTTTTCCATCGCCATTGCGCCCGTGCGCAGGATCTTCAGAACACCGTATGGATTGTAGAGCTCAATAAAGGAGTTGATGGTGGCGGCATCCCCCGTAAGCTCAAGGATCATGGAATCGGGTTCTACATTCAGAATCTTGGCCCTAAACACATTGGCCATCTCCACCAGCTTCTCGCTGTTCTGTACTGTACGCGCCACCTTCATGAGCACATGCTCGCGCACCACGGCTCCCTCCCAGGAGAGAACGTCCACCTGCACGATGTCCACGAGCTTGCGCAGCTGCTTATCCACCTGGCGGATGATCCTGTCGTCCCCGGAAACCACGATCAGGATCCGGGAATACTCCGTGTTCTCCGTCTGGGCCGCAACGATGCTGAGGATATTATAGCACCGGCGGCTGAACAGGCCCGCGATGCGGAGAAGCACGCCGGAACGGTTCCTTGCCAGGACAGAAAGGATATACTCCTTCACGGGAGAGGGATTGGCATTGGTATATTCCATAATCGGCACCTCACATTTCCAAGATCGGATCTTCCACAGAGGCGCCCGCAGGCACCATGGGAAGGACGTTGACATCCCTGCTGATGCGGCAGTCGATCAGCACAGGGCCCTTTTCCGCCAAGGCTTCTCTGAGCACGGGTTCGATCTCATCCCGCTTTGTAATGCGAAGGGCCTTTACGCCGAAGGCTTCCGCCAGTTTGCAGAAATCCGTGTTGGGATCGAGATCGGTCTGGGAAAAACGCCAGTCGTAAAAAAGCTTCTGCCACTGGCGCACCATGCCCAAAACGGAATTATTCAGCACCAGTTCAATCACAGGGACGTTATAAGCCGCCGCGGTGGAAAGCTCGATGCAGTTCATGTGGAAGCTTCCGTCTCCCGCCACATTGATCACGCGCTTTTCAGGGCGGGCAAGCTGCGCGCCGATGGCGGCGCCCAGACCGTAGCCCATGGTCCCCAGTCCGCCGGAGGAAAGGAACTGCCTGGGGCTGCGGAAGGTGTAATACTGAGCGGCCCACATCTGATGCTGGCCCACATCGGTGGTGATCACAGCGCCATCCTCTGTCAGCCGGGACAGGGTCTCCAACACTTCCTGAGGAAGAACGTCTTCCGGCGTCTCCCCTTTTTGCTGAAGAGGATATTCCCGCTTCCAGGCGGCAATGGAATCCATCCAAGCCCGGTTTTCACGACGGGGCAAACGGGTGTTGAGTTTCTCCAGGATCGCCCGGGCGTCTCCCTTCATTTTCAGCTGCACGTCTATATTCTTATTGAATTCCGCCGTATCGATATCGATCTGGATAATGGGACAGTGGCGGGCGAAGAGGCCCGCATTGCACAATACCCGGTCGGAAAAGCGGGTCCCCACTGCTACGAAGAGATCGCAGTTCTTGATGGCGAGAGCCGCCGTATTGGTGCCGTGCATCCCCAGCATGCCCATATACCGGGGATCCGTCTGGTCGAATCCCCCCTGGCACATGAGGGAGCAGGATACGGGAGCATCCAGCTTTTCCACAAAAGCCTTCAGCGCTTCGGAAGCCCCGGATGAAATCACGCCGCCGCCGCAGTAGACAAAGGGCCTTTCCGACGCTTCCAGCAGCTTCAGCGCCTGCTCAAAACGTTCCTCGATAGGGAAGGGATCCTCAAACAAGGGCTTCGGCTCCGCAGGGGTGAATTCACAGGTGTGAGCCGTGATATCCTTGGGGATATCCACCAAAACCGGCCCCCTGCGCCCGCTCTGGGCGATCCGGAAGGCCTCCCGCAGGGTATCCGCCAGGTCGTTCACATCCTTCACAATATAATTGTGCTTTGTGATCGGCATGGTGATGCCTGTGATATCCACTTCCTGAAAACTGTCCAGCCCCAGAAGGCTCAGGTTCACATTCCCTGTAATAGCCACCATAGGCACGGAATCCATGTATGCCGTGGCGATCCCCGTCACCAGATTGGTGGCCCCAGGGCCCGAGGTGGCGATACATACGCCCGTCCTCCCGCTCACCCGGGCATAGCCGTCCGCCGCATGGGCGGCCCCCTGCTCATGCGCCGTGCGGATATGGCGGATTCGGTCCCTGTATTCATACAGAGCGTCATAAATATTCAAAACCGCACCGCCCGGATACCCAAAAACGGTATCCACCCCCTGCTCCAGCAGGCACTCCATAACGATTTGCGCACCAGTAAGCTGCATGGTAAGTTCCCTCCTGATCGTTTTTCTCTCGCTGTCATTCATTTTGCTGTTTGATTTCCTGGCCTGCAGGCGGATTCCCGGCATATGCTCCCCAGCCGCCCACACGCTTTCATCCGGAACATACGGGCCGTATGGCCCTCTATAACAAAAATACCCGTCTCTCTATAGAGACGGGCTGAAACGCTCGCGGTACCACTCCACTTGCCGCAGAAAGCGGCCACTCTGCGCATCCAACAATGCGCTCCCCTGTAACGGAAGGATCCCGTGCGATACCTACTTGCCCGCTTCTCCCAGGCGTCTGGGCCTGAAAACGGGATTCAGCCGCATGCTCCGGGGTGATTTCCCGCAGTTCCTGCGCCGCCTTGCACCAACCGGCGGTTCTCTGAAGCAGGGATTCTGCTGTCCGTCCCCATCTACACATTTTCTCTGTTAAACATATCGGATAATCCAAGCCGGCGCAACGCTCTTTACTGCCGCCGGATATCTTTTATCTTTTTTACTATACTATAGAAAAGCACCCATGTCAAGCCGAAACCGGCCTTCTTCCATAAATTCATACATACTTTTTCATATTGAATGCATAATTCTCCGCCCATACCGCCCAGGCAGCAGCCGCTATTCCCGTGATTTCCGCCCGCGCCGAAAAACTGCGCAGGCCGGCTGTATATCAGGCTCCTCTATAGCTCCGCATATGTAGTATAACCCGTTTTTTCCGCCGGGGAGGGACGAGAAAAAACAGGATTTCTATCCATCCTGTTTCCCGAAGAGCTTTCTTTCAAAATCACATCCCAAAGGAGCTTTTTATCTTCATGCCGGGCGGGAATTCAAGCAGCGGCACCTGATCCCGCCTCAGAGCAATCTGATATGAAAGAAGTATTATGTTTCCAAATATTGGAATTTGATTTTGACTCACACCGCATCTGACCGGCCGCACCTTCCTGGAGCCGCAGGCCGCATCACACGGTATATTTAATTTATTGTTTTGACAAAACAGGAAACGGCTCCCAGGGTATAATTGCCGGATCTCACCGCATACTAAACCTGCGCCTCTTTT
>URRG01000258.1 GCA_900550095.1 uncultured Oscillospiraceae bacterium | reverse complement strand
TCCAGCCGGTCAGGCGGGCGGCCAGCCTGGCGTTCTGGCCCTTGTTGCCGATGGCCAGGCTCAGCTGGCCGTCCGGCACGGTGACGCGGCAGGAACGGGAGCCGTCCTCCGAAAGCTCCACGGAAAGCACATCCGCCGGAGAAAGGGCGGAGGCGATGAACTTCTCCGGCTCTTCGCTGTATTCCACGATGTCGATCTTCTCGCCGCCCAGCTCGGAGACGATGCTGGAAACGCGGACGCCTCTGGAACCGATACAGGCGCCCACGGCGTCCACATCCGGGTTGTGGCTCAGGACGGCCAGCTTGGTACGGGAGCCCGCCTCTCGGGAAACAGCCTTGATCTCCACGGTTCCGTCGTAGATCTCGGGGACCTCCGTCTCAAAGAGACGCTTCACAAGATCGGGATGCGTACGGGAGATAATGACCCTGGGGCCCCGTTCGGTCTCCTTTACATCCACCACGTATACCTTTACATGATCCCCATCCTTCAAATTCTCGTTGCCTACCTGCTCTGACCGGGGCAGGACGGCCTCAGCCTTGCCGATGCGCAGGGTAGCGGCTCCGGAACGCGGGTCGATACGCTCCACCAGGGCGGTGACCAGCTCCTGATGCTTGCTCTGGAACTCCTGCATCATCTGGCCGCGCTCCCCGTCCCGGATGCCCTGGCGGATGATGTTCCTGGCTGTCTGCGCCGCGATGCGGCCAAATTCCTTGGTGTTCATGGTGACCCATACGTCGTCGCCCACTCCCACAGTGGGGTCGATCTCCCGGGCCTTTCCGATGAGGACCTCCTTGCCGGGCTCATACACGTCGTCCACGGCGATCATTTTGAGCCTCACGTCGAACTGGCCGGTCTCTTCGTTCATTTCGATGACGGCGTCTTCGTTGCCATAGCTGTTCTTACAGGCTGTGAGAATGGCCTTCTTGATTTTATCCACCATGAATTCCACGGGGATGCCCCTCTCCTTTTCCAGCATCTGCAGGGCTTCCATTACTTCGTTATTCATTTTCCTCCATACCTCCAGAAATATCATCGTCCGAAAGACGCACCCGGGAAACGGCCTGCCTCGCTATGCGAAGCGGCTCCTCTTCCTCCTCCGTATAAAGCAGCAGCTCCCCGCCCGGGCCGCCGGAATACTCCTTCAAAACGCCGGTGATTTCGCGCCTGCCGTCCTCCAGGGGGCGGATCAGGCGGACCTCCACCGGCCAGCCGAGAAAGGCCTCAAAGTGCTCATCCCTGGTGAGCTCCCGATTAAGGCCGGGGGAGCATACCTCCAGGCAATAGGCCTGATCGATGGGGTCGAGCCTATCCAGCGGGTCGTTGATGGCCCGGCTCATAGCCACGCAGTCGTCGATCCCGATCCCCTCCGGCTTATCGATAAAAATGCGCAGATACCACTCTGCGCCTTCCTTCACAAACCGAACGTCCCAGAGATCATAGCCCAGCCCTCTGGCGATAGGGGCCGCCAGCGCGCGGATCTGTTCCACTGTGTTTCCGCCCTTTTTTCTGCCTGCCACTGCCGTTCACCTCTTAATACAAACAAAAGAGCGGGTCGCCCCACTCTTTCATCCTTCAAAATATTGCAAGTATAGTGTAGCACAGCCCCGGCCCGAATGCAAGGGCTTTTGCCGGTTTTTTTCCGTTTTCATGCGGTTTTCCGGCGTTTTGCGCCCCTGTGCGGCCGGCGGGGATATTCCCGGGCCTTATTCCTCCATCTGCCTTCCCAGAAAAGAGGCCGCCACCTGCACCAGCTTGGCGTCCGTTTCGCTGGGACCGGGCTTATCCTCCTGCTGCAGGACGATCACCGCCCCCGTCACGTCGCTTCGGGCGATAATGGGCCATACGATGGACGCGGCCCGTTCCATCCCCTCCACCGGGTTCAGCCGCGCCCGCTCGCCCGGAGCGCTTATGAAGCTGTGCCGGGACTTGAGATATTCCTCCAGCTCGGGGCTGATGCGGCGCTCCAGATATTCCTTTTTGGAGACGCCCGCCACCGCCACCACATGATCCCTGTCGCACACGACGGTGGGCAGGTTTGCCGTGTGGTGGAGCACCTCCGCATATTCCGCCGCAAAAGCGGAAAGCTCTCCCACCGGGGAATACTTGCGGAAAATAACGCCTCCCTGGGCGTCTGTGAAGATTTCGAGGGGATCCCCTTCCCGGATCCGCAGCGTCCTGCGGATCTCCTTGGGGATGACTACCCTTCCCAGATCATCGATTCTTCTGACGATTCCTGTGGCTTTCATCTATCGATTCCTCCATTTAACATGTTTAGCAAGGTTCTACTGTTCAGTAAGTATCTGTAGTATCTGCCAAATGAAGGGATTTATACCAGAAAACCTCTTTCCCGATCTCCGTTCCTTTCTTTTCCAGCTATTCTTCCCCTTGAAAGCCGTTATACAAGCGGCAGGCTCTTGAAAAAAATACGATTTTCTTATATGATTTTATTTAGATCTACAAAAAGAGGAGGGGGATGCGCTTTCCCTTCCCGTTTAAACGGCGCTGCGCCGTGAAAGGAGCTGGTCGTCTCCCCATGAACGAAACTACAAAGCAAACCATACGAAAAAGGGCCTCTCTGCTTCAGGATTACGCCGGGCCCCATCACCCCATCCTGTGGAATTCTCCGGAGATCCTATGCATGCAGGCTGTCTGCGCCGGGCGTGAGGAAGACGCCCTTTCCCTTTTCAGGGAAGAAAAGCTTTTCGGCGGCAATCCTGTTATAGACGCGCCCCAGGGCCGGTATGAGGGCCTTTCGGAAATCCGCCGGTTCGTCCGGGGCTGGCTTCCCCTGTTTGATGCCTCTTCGGCAGAGCTTATCCCCGTGATCCAGACCCGCGCAAACGGCAGAAGCGTCACGGAAGCCGTTGTGAATTTTTATACCGACGGCGGGATAGATCAGGTATCCATGTTTATCGTAGGAGAACTGCGCACTGCGGAAGCCCTCGATGAACTCCGGATCTACTTTCATTTTACCCACGCGAAGGGCCTGACCGGCTACCGCAGGCCGCTTTTCACCTCCTCCCATCTGGAAATGGGAGATCCCCAGCTTCTCACGGGGGCCGTCAGGGAATACTATGAAGCACTGCACCACACCCCCTGTGTGCAGGTGGACCGCATCATGAGCACCATGGCGGAGGGATGCCGCTTCGGCGGCTACGAGCCCGCCGGCGTACAGCCCCACGGTTCCAGCAGGGAGGAGCTGCGGAAAACCTATGAGCACATGGCGTCCTACATACCGAAATGGGTGGGGATGCGGTATGAAACCATTACGGACGACGGCGTAAACTGCGTGATCGAATGGGTCCACATCGTTTCCCGGGAAGGAAAGGAAAAAGGAGGGCGGGTGTGCATCTCAGGGATATCCTCCTATGAGCGGGGAAAAGACGGGCTCCTGTGCAGCATCCGCATCTGCGACTACGCCGGATTTGAGAAGCAGATCGACTGGTCCAAGGCTTCCCTCGCCGAAGAAGAGGCCCGCGCCTTGAACCTTGTGGAGGAGTTCCCATCCGGCTGCGGCAGAAGGCCCCAGACCTGAACGCCCTTCCCCTTTGGCCGGCAGCCCCGCCGGGGCCGGAAAGCCTGCAGGAAGGAAAAGCCGCGGCGGCAAGACCCAACGCCGGCCGGCTCCTGTTTTGAGAAAGGAAGAAAACACCTATGACGCACACGACACTTACAAGAGACATACCGCAAAAACAGACAGGCAGAGGAGCCCGGGCTTTCTTCACAGCCTGCCTTGCAGCCCTTCTGCTTCTAACGGGCTGCTCCGCCAAGCGCCCCGTCACCCCGGAGGAATTCACCTCCATAGCTGAAAGTCTGGAATTCTCCGTGCAGGATGTGACGGAGGACACCACCGCCGCCTACAATGTGGAATCCTATCTGAGCGCCTCCAACAATTCCGCTGTTTTCTGCCACTATGTGCAGTTCGGAGACACGCAGAACGCCATGGAATTCTACAACTCTGTGAAGGGCGAATTCGGCGACTCCATCACCTCTAATGTGGATTCCTCCGCCTATAACAAATGCACTGCCCTGGCGGAGGACGGCTTCCAGATCCTCGTCCGGCTGGAAAAAACCGTGGTCTTCTCTCTAGGCGGCGCCGCCTATCAGTCCCAGGGGGAGGAAATCCTGGAGGCTATCGGCTATAACTGATCCGCAGGGCAATCGCGGATCTATGGGAATCCATAGAAATTTTTCTTTTCCGGAGAAAGCTGCAGGCCCCTCCTTCGCATAGGATATGCG
>URRG01000257.1 GCA_900550095.1 uncultured Oscillospiraceae bacterium | reverse complement strand
AAAAAGCTGATCGCCGCAGATCACGCCCAAAAATTTGCCGTCGCAGAACCAGCCGTATTCTCCGAACATTTTGCGGCATGAAATGTCCCCCGCGTCCCGAAGCTGTTCAGCAGCATATTCCACAAACTCCTTAGTGGAGGCCATGCTTCCCGCCTCCCTGAAGAATTTTGGATACATATTTCGAGGGAACGCCCATTTTCTCCGCGATCTCCTCCGCCGTTAGGCCGGCGCCGCAAAACCGCCTGCATACCGTCGCCATATTCTCTCCCACTTCGACGATATGCCTGTCCGGATCATAAAAACGCACTGCGCGCTGCCCCCACGGATGCTCAAGCGCCGGATGGACATATTCCAAAGCCTTCATCTTCCCGATCTTCTGCAAAAACGCGTCGAAATCATCCTCTTCAAAGTACAGCTCGGCATCCATGCCGGAGAAGGCTACCTCGTCCTCTTTCGCCCGGATCAATCCCAGCCAGCTTTCCTTCGTCTGCAGGCATACGCCGCCTGTCAGCGTTACATTTGCACCAAAATCCATGATCACATGAAGCCCCAGCACATCCTTGTAAAAAGCCTTGGAGACTTCCATATCCGTTACGACCAGAAGCGGATTTTTAAATTTCAACGTTTGCATCCCCCTTTAATCCAATATAGATATGAATTTCCGTTTCCTCCCGCCCCGTATTCTGATATTCCTCATAATCGCAGATATAAGCCCGGGGAAGCTTTGTCTTCCAAATCTCCTGCCACGCTTCTGCAACCTTTTCGGCTGCCTTGTCCATACTGCAGGCGACTATACATTTCGCGTAGAGACCCGCCGGGATTCTGCAAAGCTCACACCCGGGAATTTCTTCTCCCGTCACCGCGCAGCATACCATGACTGTATACGGATCATCCGCCCCGCCGGCATACTCCGTATACAGACCTATCGTTTTGCCGTCCGCCTTATTCGGTATGCCTTTATAGAATCCACACCGGTAAAATCGGTCCCACAGGCCGCTGATCACCTTTCCCACATCCGCCGCGTGGTTGTCTGTGCGTGCGGAAATCCCTGCCGCCAGCCTTTCAGGCATTTTTACAATTTCGTACTTCATCTGAAATCCCCTTCCTGATTTGATACCCCTATTCTACCAAATCAAACCGGACGGCATTGTGTCATGAATGGGCATACCTTTCCAGAAGATTTCTGCCAAAGGCAGCCAGCTTTTCTCTGAACTCTGCCGGTTCCAAAATTTCCGCGCCGTCCCGGAAGGATAAAATCCATCCCAAGGCGCTTTCCTCATCCGTAAATCCTAAGGAGACCAGCAGCCGGCCGTCGTCCTGAACGGAAAAGCAGTCCGGTCCGTATTCCTCCACCAGCCGCCAGCAGTATTCCGGTGCTATCAGGGCTTTCACGTTATATACACGAGGAAATACCTTTTCATTGGACAGATCCGGAAGCGGGGAAGGTTTCTTTTCAAAGGGTCCGTCTGTTTGAAGCTCCGTCATGCGCCCTAATTTAAAGAGACGGTACTCCTTCCGTTCCCGGCAATAGCCCCAGACATACCAGCCGCCCCAATGAAAAACCAGGTAACAGGGCTCTATGACCCGAAACGATTCTCCTTTCGGGGAGAAATATCGGAAATGCACACATCTTCCCTGCTCAATAGCTCCATGAAGCAGTTCGATCTTGGGAGAGAGCGCAAATTTGCTCCAAGCGGAAAGATCGATCAAAATATGCTGTCCCCCGGCCAGCATATCAGAAGCCCCTGCGGAAAGCTTCTCCATTAGCTGCGCATACCGGCTTGTCCCGCTTACGCTGTCCAAACTGCGGAGCCCTGCCAGGATTGCCTGCATATCGGCGGAAGTCAATAGGGTGGCATCCATCTTATATCCTTCCATTATGGAAATTCCGCCGTTTACTCCCTGAGAGGTCGTCAGCGGGATGCCTGCTCTGCTCAGCGCTTCGATATCCCGGCTGATGGTCCGGCGGGAAACCTCGAACCTCTCAGCCAGATATGGGGCCGTCACCTTATCCTGCTGCAGCAAAACGGACAGGATCCCGATCAGCCTATCTATCTTCATGCTGTTCTCCCCTTTTTGAATAAGTATAGCATACGATCCATGACAATAGTATGGCATGTTTTCCCTTGGATGCAACCGGAACAGACATTTTTTGTTATGCCCGGTTGGTAGAAATTTGATAGGAATACGATATAATACCCTCAAGGAGGTTTGAATTATATGAAAAAGCAATCGAATTATATTTCTCAGAATTTAACCGCACTGCGGCAATTTCATACCTATTCCCAGGAGGAAGTAGCCGAAAAAATCGGAGTTTCCCGGCAGGCCGTAGCAAAATGGGAATCCGGAGAAACCGTGCCGGATATCCTGAACTGTGACGCCCTGGCAGAACTTTATAACGTATCGGTGGACGATCTCCTTCATTTCAGTGAGGAAGACGAGCGGATGCCCATACCGCCCAAAGGCAAACATCTTTTCGGAACCGTCAAAGTAGGAGAGCGCGGTCAGGTGGTTCTTCCCAAAAGCGCTCGGGAGCTGTTCCGCATCAAGGCCGGCGATCTCCTGGTCGTCCTGGGAGATGAAAACCCGGAAAGCGCGGGGATCGCTCTGGTGCCCGGAGACACCGTGCTTCGAAACATTGCCTTTCTGCGGGATATGCTCTCCGGCAGCGAAACGGAGGAAAATGCATGACGAACGTATTGCAGATAGAGCACTTAAGCAAGCGCTACCCCGGTTTTTGTTTGCAGGATGTTTCCTTTGCAGTCAAGCCGGGACGCATTATGGGATTGATCGGGAAAAACGGCGCGGGAAAAAGCACGACCTTAAAATCCATACTGAACATGGTGCGGCCGGAAGCCGGGACCGTCACTATGCTGGGAAAGGATTTTTTCCAAAACGAAAAGGCCTGCAAGCAAAAGCTCGGAGTCGTTTTCGGCGGGATCGACTTTTACCCCCTGAAAAAGCTCTCCTCCATCACCGCCGTCACTAGGCGCTTTTACCCGGAATGGGACCAGGGGCGGTACAAAGACTATCTCAGCCAGTTTGCCCTGGATGAAAGCAAGCAGTTCAGAACACTTTCCAACGGAATGAAAGTAAAATACCTGCTGGCGCTGGCATTGTCCCATAATGCGCAGCTTTATCTTCTGGATGAGCCGACTTCAGGATTGGATCCCGTCTCCCGGGACGAGATCCTGCATATCTTCACCCGCATCGTAAAGGATGGGAAGCGTTCCGTTTTATTTTCCACCCACATTACATCCGATCTGGAACGCTGTGCCGATGACATCACCTATATTCAAAACGGCCGCGTTCTAAAAAGCGCCGATACGAAAACCTTTCTCCGCTCTTTCGACTGCCTGAAACGGCCGGAAGAGCCCGGCCCGCTCACACTGGAAGAAATCATGCTGCGCACAGAAGGGAGGGATTTGGATGAAACTGCTCTATAAGGAATTGGTCCTGGCCGCACACCCTACTTCTCTCGTATTTGCCTTTCTGGGCTGCCTGGTCATAGTGCCGGCGTATCCCTACACCGTTATTTTTATGTTCGGCTGTTTAGCTCCCTACATCACCTTTCTTTATGCCAGGGAAACCAACGACGCCTGGTATACCGCCGTGCTTCCCGTGACTAAAAAAGAGATCGTCAGAGGGAAATGCCTACTGATCGTTTCAATCCAGCTCTTTCAGCTTTTGCTCTCTATCCCAATCGTCTGTATCCGCAGTGCCCTCCAGATCGAAAACAACCCAGTAGGAATCGACGCGACAGCCGCCTGGTATGGATTTGGACTCATCATCTATGCCGTTTTCGATCTCGTATTTTTCCCTGTCTATTATAAAAGCGGCTACAAAGCAGGAAAAGCCTTCGTCATCGCAGCCGTTCCCATGCTGCTTCTGATGGTAGCAGCGGAAGCTGCGGCCCATGTTCCTGCTCTCGTCTGGCTGGACAGCTACGCTCCTCAGGATCTGCTAAGGCAGATCCCCATCCTTCTTCTGGGAACGGCATGCTATGCCGCGCTGCTTACAGCGGCATACAGGATCTCTGTCAGACATTTTGAAAGCGTGGATTTATAAACACATCCCCGCTCTGTTGTATGCTACGCGGGGATGTGTTTTTCATTTTCCGGTTCCTTCCCGCCTGTAACAGCGCCAGTATTTTCGGATACAGGCCCAAAAGCGCTTTCTATTCCCCCAACGGAAATGTATAAAGATCCCATAGAGGATTTTTCGTAAAGGCACCATTAGCTGCG
>URRG01000256.1 GCA_900550095.1 uncultured Oscillospiraceae bacterium | reverse complement strand
TTTGTCCTGCATTTTGAGAAGGCGCTGGGAGGATATACGGGGCTGTATTCCGTTATCAATCATGAATTCGCCGCCCGCCGTCTGGAAGACTATGAGTATGTGAACCGGGAAGAGGATATGGGTGTGGAGGGGCTCCGGAAGGCGAAGCTCTCCTACCATCCGGCCATATTACAGGAAAAATATGTGGCTTCCCCCAGGGAGGGAGCATGATCAGCCGGCCCCGCCCTGGGACGGAAAGAGAGCTGGCGCGCCTGTGGGAAACCTGTTTTGGGGATTCCCCGGCGTTTATCGGGCGTTTTTTCGCTGCATGGTATAAACCGGAGCGATGTCTCGTGTATACTGTGGGGGGGAAAACCGCTGCGGCCGTATATATGCTGCCCTGCTGTATGCGGGCGGGGGAAGAACTGTATCCCGGTCACTATATATATGCGGCGGCTACTCTTCCTGCTTACCGCGGGCGGGGATTTATGGCCTCTCTTATGGCGGCTGCGGCTTTGGAAGGAGCGGGCAAAGGGCATTTGTTTTCCGCCGTCCTTCCGGCGGAAAACAGCCTCTATTCCTTCTACAAGCGTTTCGGCTATGAGGAGTATTTTGAAGCGGAGTATGCGCAGCTTCCGGCGGAGGAACTGGCTTCCCGCGCAGGGCATCCGGGCCGGGGCAGGCTCCTTCTTTCTCCGGAGGAGGCCCTTTCCTGCCAGAAGGCGTTTCTGGCAGGGCGGGCGGGCACTGTTGTGTGGCGGCCCAAAGACGTAGGATATGCCTTTTCTATGAACAGGCTTTGCGGCGGAAGACTCATTTCGGCGGGAACGCATCGGAAAAAGGGGTTCGCCCTCTGCGGGGAAGAGGCTGAAGAACGCTTGGTGTCAGAGCTTGCCTGCCCTAGAGAGGTTTTTCCCTTTTTACTGGGAGCCCTTTTGCGGGAAGCGCCGGCAAAGCGTTACCGCTTCAGGCTGCCGGCGGGGAAGGCGCAGGAGCTTTTTGGCGCGGAAGGGGAAAGAACCTGTTTTGGCATGGCCAGGCCCCTTTCGGGCTGGCGGCTTCCTGCCGCGGCGAAGGGTCTGCCGCCATGGCTTTCTTTTCCGCTGGATTGAGAGTCGAAAGGGCATCTTCGGAAAGGCTGCAGAAGCTGCAGAGCAACGCGTTTTTTACGGAGGCTCCATTGGCTTTTTCAGCCGAATTCCGTTTGAAGGAGCCGACAGAGGATTGATAAGGCGTACCGGCGCTTGCCGGAACCGTAGAACCGACAGAAAAAGGAGAGTGCAGATATGGTATACGTATTTCTTGCTGAAGGCTTTGAGGAAACAGAGGCTCTGGTGCCGGTGGATATGCTCCGCCGCATGGGCTGCGATGTGAAGACGGTCGGCGTGGGCGGAAAGGAAGTCACCGGCTCGCACGGCATTACCGTTACGGCGGATCTGGAGGAAAAGGACGTGGATACGGATCTGACCGAGATGGTCTTTCTGCCCGGCGGCCTTCCGGGCACGTATAACCTGGAAAAATCCCCCATCGTAAGAGCCGCTGTGGAGGCCGCCGCAGAATGCGGAGCATATGTGGCGGCGATCTGCGCCGCACCCTCTGTTCTGGGGCATCTGGGGCTTTTGAAGGGGCAGAAGGCTACCTGCGCTCCGGGCTTTGAGAGCGAGCTTGAAGGCGCAGAGCATGTAAAGGAGCCTGTTGTGGCCAGCGGGAAGTTCATCACCGG
Organism: uncultured Oscillospiraceae bacterium; assembly: GCA_900550095.1. Lineage (GTDB taxonomy): Bacteria > Bacillota > Clostridia > Oscillospirales > Acutalibacteraceae > UMGS1264. The sequence continues at coordinate 2,543 of URRG01000256.1, read as the reverse complement.
CTGGGGAGCGGGCGCCGCTCTGCCTTTTGCCCTGCGGCTGGGCGAGGCCCTCTGCGGCAGAGAAAAGGCGGATGAAGTGGCGGCAAAGATCGGCTACGTAAGGCCTTGAGCGAAGCAAATCCATGTATATTCGAAATATCAGAGAAATCAAGATCAATCTCCGAGCAAAGCACCGGCGTTTCCGCGAACGGCTGACTCCTGAGAGGAAGCGGAAGCTGGACGCGGCCATAGAGGCCAAGGTGCTGGGGCTCAGGGAATACGCCCAAGCCGGCACGATCTTTACCTATGTGAGCAAATCCATCGAGGTGGATACTTCGGGGATCATTCGGGCGGCTTTGCTCAACCATAAAAAGGTGGCGGTCCCCCGATGTGTTCCCGGTACCAGAGAGATGGAATTTTATTACATCCGTTCCATGGATGAGCTGGAGCCCGGAGCCTTTGGCGTATTGGAGCCGCGGCCCTTGGCGGAAAACCTTGCGGATAAGGGCGGAAAAGGGCTTTGCGTCGTTCCCGGTCTGGCTTTTGATCCCCAGGGCTTCCGGCTTGGCTATGGAAAAGGCTATTACGACCGTTTCCTTTCCGGCTTCCAAGGGAAAACGGTGGGAATCTGCTATCTGGGGTGTGTGCAGTGGAACCTGCCCCACGGCTACTATGACAGACCGGTGGATATTTTGGTCACGGAACGGTATGTGCGGAATATCCGCCGGGAGGAAAAGCAGGAGGAATCCCGATGAGCGATAAAAAGAAGGGGGACGTCCCCCAGATGATGGACGAAGGGGAACTGAACCGGCGCCTGTATGAAAAGCGGGTGAAAAATTTTACCCTGCATATTCCTGAAGAGGGCGGGGAGCCGGAAGAAGTCTCTGCCGGGGCTCAGACCGCCCCTTCGCAGGAGGCTACGTCCGTTCCGGCCCAGCCGAACCAGGAAGCGGAGCCTGCGAGAAGAGAGGAGCAGACGGTGGAGGCCATCAGCAGCTTCAGCGACCCCACCAGGCACATCCCTCTGGAGAGCGGAAAGCCTACCGCCGCAGAAAAGGCAGCCGCTAAAAAAGCCAAAGAGGCCCATCAGCAGCGGAACCGCATGAAGCGGAAGAAAAACCGCCGGTTTTTCCGGGCTATTTGGGCGGCTATGATCGTTTTGGTATCTGTGGCCCTGGGGCAGTATCTGGTGTTCGGCGTGAACGATATGCTGGCCTCTGGCCGGAATAAGGTGAACATAACGGTGGATATCCCCAGCGATCCCACAATGGAGGAAGTCGCCTCTCTGCTGGAAGAAAAGGGGGTCATTGAGAATCCGGAATTTTTTACGCTGTACTGTACCGTGACCAATGCGGACCAGTACTTCCGCAAGGGCACTTTTGAGTTGGACACCAGCATGGATTATCAAGCTCTGATTTCCACTCTTCAGTCCAACGCGAACCGCCTGGACGTGGTATCGGTCACCTTCCAGGAAGGGCTCAGCGTTCCCGAGGTGGCGGAGCTGATGGAAAAGAATGGGGTCTGCGATGCGGACGCAATTCTGGAGCTCTGCAACAGCAGCACATATGACGAAACCTATGAGATGCTTGCGGCGCTTCCCGAAAACGAAAGCCAGGTGTACCGCCTGGAGGGATACCTTTTCCCCGACACCTATGAATTTTACGTGGATGAGGATCCGGAGACGGCCCTGCAGAAGCTCATCCGCAACTGCAACCAGAAGCTGACGAAGAACATCCGGGAAGAGGCGGAGGAAAAGGGCATGACGCTGGAAGAGCTTTTGACGCTGGCTTCCATCGTGCAGAGAGAATCGGCCAACAAAGAGGACATGTACAAGGTTTCCGCCGTTCTCCAGAACCGCCTTGAGAACGGGGCCGCCATGAACATTTATACGCTGGACTGCGATTCCACCACCTATTATCCCTACCGCACAAAAGGGGACGTGCCTTCGGACATCCGGGATACCTTTGAGAGCGCCTATGACACCTATAACAACCGCGGGCTCCCTCCGGGGCCCATCTGCAGCCCCGGTATGGACGCCATCGACGCGGTGCTCAACCCGGCGGAAACAAACTACTACTATTTCTGCCACGCCGAGGACGGCACAGCTTACTATGCAGCCACCTATGCGGAGCACCAGCAGAATCTGCGGAAGGCGGGGCTGGTAGAATGACGGAACATGCAGCGCGGAGGAAACCGGAGCTTTTGGCTCCTGCAGGGGATATGGAGCGGCTTTCAGCCGCTCTTTCCTTTGGGGCGGACGCAGTCTATCTGGCCGGGAAGGAATTCGGCATGCGCAGCGCCCCGAAGAACTTCGGGAGGGAGGAGCTTTCCCAGGCGGTCAGGCTCTGCCATGACAGGAATGCGAAATTGTACCTCACCTGCAACACGGTCCCCAGGAACGGCGAGCTTTCCCGTCTGCCGGATTTTCTGGAGTTCGCCCAGGAGGCCGGCGTGGATGCCTTTATCCTGACGGACCTGGGTGTGTTCGATATGGCAAAAAGATATGCGCCCAAGGTGGAGAGGCATATTTCCACACAGGCGGGCGTGTCCAACTGGGCCGCCGC
>URRG01000255.1 GCA_900550095.1 uncultured Oscillospiraceae bacterium | reverse complement strand
TGAACAGCTGCCGGCCCTTTCCGTAAACAAAAACAGACGGAATCCAAAGCTGGGAGGTACTTGTATGACTCAATTTGCAAACCGGGATGAATTTAAAAACGGTGAAAAAATCTTTAAGCTAACTGGGCGCACCATGGCGGAAACTCCTGTGAGCGGCATGCTTTGCAGCAATTTTATTGAGCTGGGTTTCGGCTACCAGGTAGAAGGCATGTGGTCTGAAATGCTATTCAACCGGAGCTTTGAAAAGAGCTTTCAGCTCACCCCCGCTACATACGACTGGTTTGGGGGAAAATATCTGGAAAAGGAAGACTGGCAGGAACAGGATTGGTACCATTCCGCCTACGACCACCCCCGCTGGTATGCCTGCCCTGCCCAGGACGCTCCCCCCTCCATGAGGCCCGACAGCTCCTTTATTGTGGAAAAGGCCCCCTTCTATTCCCTTTCCGTGGAACAGGAAGCCGGGGGCATCCATGGGAAGCACTGCTTGGTTGTTCACAATTTTGAGGAGGAACGCTGGTGCGGCGTGGCCCAGAACAGCAAACTTCTGCGGCAAGGAAAATACTTTTTCCGGGGATATTTTCAGCTTCTCTCTCAAAAAGGGGAAGCTGAAATCCGATTCTATAAGGGCCGGGATATCATCGATTGGGAATCCCCCATCCTTTCCCTCCCCATAGAAAATCTTTCAGCCAAAGGGGGCATAGTGGAAATTCCCTTTTCCTATGAGGGGGAAGAAGCCTGGTGCGCTTTTTCCATTTTCCTCTCCCCGGGAACAAAGCTCCTTCTGGACGCTTTTTCGCTGAAGCCGGCGGATACCGAAAGAGGCTGGCGCCCCGACGTGATAGAAGGCCTTAGGCGGGTCAATCCCAGGCTCATCCGCTTCCCCGGCGGATGCTTCGCCTCCTTCCACGACTGGAAGGACGCCATAGGCCCCATGGACGAGAGAAGGCCCGAACCCTCCTATTTTTGGGGAGACCTGAACTATAACGATGTGGGGACGGACGAGTTCCTTCAGCTCTGCGAAACCTTAGGCTGTGAATCCATGCTTGTAGTCAATATGTTCCATCCCAGCAAACGCCTCTATATGACGGACAGCATCAACGGCGCGGAAAAAGAGCCCCACGGCTTTGTTCTCAGCCATATCACCGATATCGATGAGGGTATCCGCCGGGCGGCTCAGTGGGTAGAATACTGCAACGGCCCTGCAGACAGCGAATATGGTTCCATACGGGCCAAAAACGGCCACCCGGAGCCTTATGGGGTGAAATACTGGGAAATGGATAACGAAACCTTCCGCTGGTTCACCTGGCAGGACTACGCCAAAACCGTTTCCCGGTATGCAAAAGCCATGAAGGCGGTGGATCCCACCATTCAAATCGGCCTGTGCTCCTATCATTTCTACAGGGATTATGTGGCGGAGATGCTGGAAATCTGCGGCGAGGATGTAGATTTTCTGGCTGACCGGGTCTGCGAGCCCGATAACCTTTCCAGGAAAATCCAGATTCTGCGGCAGTATAACGCCGCCCATGCACACAAAGTCATTTATGCGGATACAGAAGCCCTCCAGAACCGGGATCCTTCCCCGGCGCCCTTTGTGGCGGAATACTGCGAAAAGCATGCCATTACATACCGCAGCGCCCGCAGGACCTGGATCTATGCCCTGAACCTGGTTTCCAACCTGATGATGGATCACCGCTATGGCGGGGAAGTCCTCTTTATGTGTTTCAACAACCTGGCCAATACATCCGGGCAATCCTGCATCGAGACCCCAAAGGAGGGCGCCATGCTGCCCTTCTGCGGCCTCATCTATGAACGCATGAGCCGCACGGAGGCCCGCTGGCCCGTTGAGATAGAGGGCTATGAGCCTTCTTCCCGGAAGGATGTCCAGATCCAGGCTGCATGGGATCTGGAAAAGAAAAAGCTGGTTCTCTACCTGCTCAACAGAACGGATACGGACACACGGGTGTCCCTTGACCTTGGGATCCTGGGGCAGGATAAGGCCCCCGCTGTTTCTCACCTTATGAGCGCCGCGGAAGGCTATACCCAGGAAACCGCCAAGGACAGAGGAAATCTGCGGGAAGAACACAGCTATCTGGAACTGGATACAAATCGTCCCCAGACATTTTCTGTTCCCCGCTTCTCCTTTACAGAAATTGTCATAGGATGATTCCGGCCAAGGCCTATTTCATAAAATGACGACCCCATGGACACAGACGTGAAAAAGACGTGCACATATATCCACTGGGGCGCAGAGGCATGAAGGCCGCGATCCTCTTGGACATCAAGGTGTCCGAAAGCCGCTGTACGCGAAAAAACAGAACAGATGCAAAAACGCCCCGCAGAAAATCTGCGGGGCGTTCTTTTCGGTTACACATCCGCCTGCTTCGCTTCCCTTCCGGCAAACGCACAAAACGCGCCGCTGCGAAGGGAGCGGGGAAGCCTGTCCCCCTCTTTTTTCAGGGACACGGCGATACCGGAAATCAGGCCTTGCCGGCGCAGCCCATAACGGTGTTGATCTTATGGGCGACCATATCCTTAACAGCCTGACGGGCGGGAGCCAGATACTGGCGGGGATCGAAGTGGCTGGGATTCTCAGCCAGATACTTGCGGATCACAGCCGTCATTGCCAGACGGATGTCGGAATCCACATTGATCTTGCAGACAGCCATCTTCGCGGCCTCGCGGAGCATCTCCTCAGGGATGCCGATAGCGTCGGGCATCTGGCCGCCGTACTGGTTGATCATCTGCACGAACTCCGGCACAACAGAGGAAGCGCCGTGGAGCACGATGGGGAAGCCGGGCAGACGGTTGGCCACTTCCTGGAGGATGTCCAGACGAAGCTGCGGCTTCTGGCCGGGCTTGAACTTATAGGCGCCGTGGCTGGTGCCGATGGCGATAGCCAGAGAATCCACGCCGGTGCGGGTAACGAAATCCTGCACCTCGTCGGGATCGGTATACTGGGCCTTGTCGTTCTCAACCTTTACGTCGTCTTCTACGCCGGCCAGGGTTCCCAGCTCAGCCTCAACAGTGACGCCATATTTGTGGGCGTATTCCGCTACGCGGCGGGCCTCTTCCACATTCTCCTCATAAGGCTTGGAGGAACCGTCGAACATAACGGAGGTAAAGCCGCCGTCGATGCAGTCCTTGCAGATCTCAAAGCTTGCGCCGTGATCCAGATGCAGAGCGATGGGAATATTGGGGTTCTCCTTCACCGCGGCTTCCACCAGCTTCACCAGATAGGTGTGGTTGGCGTATTTGCGGGCTCCGGCGGAAACCTGCAGGATCACAGGCGCCTGCAGCTCCTGGCAGGCCTCGGTGATTCCCTGCACAATTTCCATGTTGTTTACATTGAAAGCGCCGATGGCGTAGCCGCCCTCATAAGCCTTCTTAAACATTTCGGTCGTATTTACTAATGGCATTGGTGTCACTCTCCCAAACATTTCATTGATGGCTTTATTATAGCGCATTTTCCCCTCGATGGAAAGGGGTGTTTGTTAAATTATTTTCGTCCTCCCGCTGCCGGAGGATAGGCGGAGCAGGCGGCTTCCCTCTCAGGCCGCTTCTGCAGAAGCCAGGATCCCCCGGCACAGGAAAAAGAGAAGACCCGTTATAAGGAGATTCCAGACCACCACGGGCAGCCCTACAAGAAAGGCCGGGGCGCCCTCCGCCAGAAGAAGGATAAGAACGCTCCCCAAGGCGCCGGGCAGAAACAGCAAAAGCAACACCATATAGCAGAGCGTCATGAGAAGGCCCCTGTTGCTGAGCTTCCCGAAAAATTTCATGGAAAGCACGTTCCCCGCTGTATAAAAAGCTCCCATGCTGGCATAGGCCAGAATACAGATCAGGATGGTGGAGGGCCCGGCCCCGACTATCAGCCCAAGGATAAGGAATACCACAATCCCATCGGCCAGGGGCTTCAAAAGGGAGGTGGCGCTGGCCCACAAAAGCTTCTGAAAGGGCGGAGCAGGCGCCAGAAACACCCATGGCTTCGAGAGCTCCCGGCTCCAGTCCCCGGCAGCGTTCAGAAAAAACAAGATATAAGAGCTAACCCCCAGGCCTATGAGCATCAGCATACCGGGAGAAAGGGGCTCCCCTTCTGAAGCCGCAGAACGGCCTGAGATAAAGCACACAAATAAAGATACTCCCAGAAGGACCAACGTGGAACCACTCAGGAATAACAGCGGGCTGCGCCGGCGCATTTCGCAGAGATGGCGGTAAAAGAAGGCGCTGGCTCCCCATCCTCCTTTCAGGCC
>URRG01000254.1 GCA_900550095.1 uncultured Oscillospiraceae bacterium | reverse complement strand
ATTTGAAGGATGTGGAATATCATGTAAAGGCGCATTTTGAATGGAATGAAAACCGCCCGGAACTGGCGCAGGACCGGAACGAAAACAAGCACCACGAGATCGCCAAAAAAATGATCCGCAAGGGCGGGCGGCGGGATATCTTCCTGGGAGCCCGGGAGTGCCAGGGATATGTGGAGCCCTGTGCGTTCGGAGAAGGCGAAGGGGCCTACGACCGCACCCCCGGCATGGCCTTCGGGCTGATGTACCACGGGATCACCTATGCGGATGAAGCCTATTCGGAGGAAACCGCCAACCGTATGACGGCAAACTTTTGGTATCCGCTTATGAAGGAAAAAGGGATCATCCTCTTCCCCCGGCCGGAGGAATGCCCGCTCCATAAGTCCATCCGTCCTATGGAGATGAAGCCCTTCGGACAGGAGCAGCAGAATTTCAGCGGGCTGGCTGAATTTGAGGAGGCGAAATCATGGGATTGATGCAAAAGGCGGCGGAGACCTACGACTGCCATCAAAAACATGTGGGGAAATATATATCCGGCCGCACCGTTCTAGCCCCGGTTTCTCATATCATCGCTCGGGCCGATATAGAAATCACCCTGAACGCGGAGGGGACATTCCGCAGCGCCGCCGCAGTGGGAAAAGATGAGCTGAAAATCATTATTCCGGCGAGGGAGGACTCCGCGGGGCGTACCAGCGGGGTTTGCGCCCACCCTTTATGCGACCAGATCTGCTATCTGGCCCCATATAACGAAGAAAAACACCGGGATTATGTGGATAAACTGGAAAAATGGACGCAGTCAGAGGAAAGCCACCCGAAGCTGCTCCCGATTTTAGCCTATGTAAAAGGGGGCTCCATCCTTTCCGACCTGGAACAGAGCGGTCTTATCAAACGGGACAGCCAGGGAAAACCGGACGATGAAAAGAAAACAGGGAAGCTGTTGGTCCGCTGGCGCGTTATCGGCCTGAACGACGGTTCTCCTGACGCCTGTTGGGAAGATTCTACGCTCTTTGATTCTTTTATCCGCTTTTATGAAAAGGAGTGCGGCGATGAGGCCCGGTGCCTCTGTATGGTCAGCGGACAACGAACCCGCAGAGCACAGCAGCATCCGAAGGGGATCATTCCCATCAATGGGAACGCGAAGCTGATCTCCTCCAATGATACCCACAATTTCACCTATCGGGGGCGTTTCACCACTGCGGAACAAGCGGCGGAAATCGGCTATGAAGCCTCTCAAAAGGCCCATAACGCCCTGCGCTGGCTGGCAGCAGAGCAAGGAAGCGTGTTTGGAGGGCGGACCTTTTTATGCTGGAACCCTCAGGGAAGGAAAGTTGTACACGCTGCAGGGGCTTTCGCAAATTTCGCAAAACCGGCAGCAGAGCCTACAGAGTATCGGGAGCAGCTGAAAAAAACCTTGGCAGGATATCGGAGCCAGCTGCCGGAAACCGCCGGGGTGGTCATCGCTGCATTTGACGCCGCCACCAGCGGGCGGCTCTCTCTCACCTATTACAACGAGCTGGCTGGATCGGACTTTCTGCAGCGGCTCTATGACTGGGACACCTCCTGCTGCTGGCCCATGGGGCCCAAAGGGATCCAGTCTCCGCCTCTATGGCCAATCATCAACTGCGCCTTTGGCGTCCAGCAGACGGAAAAAAACCAGGCACGCCTCAAAACGGACGACCGGATCCTGCGCCAGCAGATGCAGCGGCTCATAGCCTGCCGCGTCGATCAAAAAATGTTCCCTTCGGATATCATGGAGGCGCTGTTCCACCGGGCCTCTTCCCCGCTGGGATATGACGATTCCGTGAGAGGATGGCTTTTGTCAACGGCCTGCGCCGTGATCCGAAAATATCATCTGGACAGATACAAGGAGGAATGGAGTATGATTCTGGAACCCGATAAAAGGGACCGCAGCTACCAGTTCGGACGGCTGCTGGCCCTATTGGAAAAAGCGGAGCGGGATACCTTCAGCGGCGATGAAACCCGGGAGCCCAACGCTATCCGCCAGCAATCTATTTTTTGCCGGCGTCCTCTCTACGCCGCCAATATAATAGAAAGCCAGCTGGAACGGGCCTATTTCCCCCGGTTATCCCCCGGTCAGCGAATGTCCTATAAAAGGCTTATCGGGCAGGTTATGGAACAGATCGGCAAATTTCCGGAAGAGGAATGGAATCAGCCCCTGCGGGAGACCTACCTGATGGGCTATTACCTGCAGAGAAGCGCTTTATATACACCTAAAAATCACGACCAGGAGGAGAAAGAACATGACGAACCTGCAGAATAAGATCGATTTTGCGGCTGTTATCAGCGTAAACCGCGCCAACGCCAATGGGGATCCCCTGAACGGCAACCGCCCCCGAACAGATTATAATGGTTATGGGGAAATGTCCGATGTATGCATCAAACGGAAAATCCGCAATCGGATGCAGGATTTAGGGCAGCCTGTTTTCGTCCAATCGGAAGATCGGTGCAGCGATGGTTTCAAAAGCCTAAGCGAAAGAGCCTCTTCGGTAATGAAAGGAACAAAGGATCGGGAACTCTATGCCAAAACGGCCTGTGAAACCTGGCTGGACGTAAGGACCTTCGGGCAGGTGTTTGCCTTTGGAGACGCCAAAGGGCTCTCTGTGGGAGTACGCGGCCCGGTATCCATCCATCAGGCAGTGAGCGTTTCCCCCGTAGAAATCGAATCCCTGCAGATCACCAAAAGCGTCAACGGCGAGAAGGGCGAAAAACGCTCCTCCGATACCATGGGGATGAAGCATTTCGTGCGTTTCGGCGTATATCTGGTCAAGGGGAGCATCAATGTGCAGCTGGCGGAGAAAACGGGCTTCAGCCGTGAGGACGCGCAAATCGTCAAGGAATGCCTGCGTACTCTGTTTATAAATGACGCTTCCTCTGCCAGACCCGAGGGCTCCATGGAGATAGTACGGCTGTATTGGTGGGAGCACAGCTGCAGGGACGGGCAATATTCCTCCGCTAAGGTGCATCGTTCTCTCAAGGTCGCGCAAAAGGATCCGACCCGGCTTCCCGAAACCATGGGGGATTATGAAATCGTATTGGAGCCTTTAGAGGGGCTGGAGCCGGAGATTCTCGATGGAATATAAGGAAGAGGATTTCCTCCAGATATCCGGGCTGCAGCATTTTCAGTTTTGCCGCCGCCAGTGGGCGCTGATCCATCTGGAACAACTCTGGGCGGAAAATCTCCGGACCGTGGAAGGAGAAATCCTTCATGAGCGCGCCCATGACGCTTTCCAGCGGGAACGCCGGGGCGAGCTGCTGATTACCCGGGATATGCGGGTCTTTTCTGCCTCTCTTGGGATTTCCGGGGCCTGTGATGTGGTGGAATTTACCAGATCGGAAACCGGCGTCCCCCTGCCCGGTGAGGAAGGCAGATATCGACCCTATCCCATCGAATACAAACGGGGTTCCCCACGGAGTGACAACGCCAACCATTTGCAGCTCTGCGCCCAGGCCATGTGCCTGGAAGAGATGCTCTGCTGCGATATCCCGGAGGGCGCCCTCTATTACGGCGAAATCCGCCGCCGGGAAAAAGTGCCTTTTACAGAACCGCTTCGGCAGGAAGTAAAAACGGCTTTGGAAGAAATGCACCGGCTCTATCAGCGCCGTTATACGCCAAAAGTAAAACCCAGCAAATCCTGCAACGCCTGTTCTCTCAAAGAACTGTGCCTGCCAAAGCTGATGAAGAAAAAAACCGTAGAGAAATATCTGCGGGATCATTTGGAGGAGCCGACATGAGACGACTGCTCAACACTCTGTTCGTCACCACTGAAAACGCCTATCTTACGCTGGACGGAGAAAATGTGGTAGTCAACCGGGAAAAAGAAGAGATCGGAAGATTCCCTCTTCACAATCTCTTCGGAATCATATCCTTTTCCTATGCGGGCGCTTCCCCGGCGCTGATGGGAGCCTGTGCGCGGCGTCAAATCGGGCTCAGCTTCTGTACGCCCCGAGGGCGTTTTCTGGCAAGGACCTCTTCTCTTTCCAATGGAAACGTATTGCTCCGCCGCACACAGTATCGCGCAGCAGACGATCTGAACGCCAGCTGCCGGATCGCCCGGAATATGATCTTTGGAAAGCTTTATAACGCCCGTTGGAGCCTTGAACGCACACGGCGAGACCATGCTCCCCGCATCGATGCAGAGGCCTTTTGGAACGCATCTAAAACCATACGAAATCTGCTTCCTCAGATACTACAGGTGACCGATATGGATACGCTGCGAGGATTGGAAGGCGCCGG
>URRG01000253.1 GCA_900550095.1 uncultured Oscillospiraceae bacterium | reverse complement strand
AGCCCGACAAGTTCACCCCCGCCACCATCGAGTTTGTCGACATCGCCGGGCTGGTGAAGGGCGCCTCCAAGGGCGAGGGGCTGGGCAACAAGTTCCTCTCCCACATCCGCGAGGTGGACGCCATCGTCCACGTGGTGCGCTGCTTTGAAAACGACGATATCGTCCATGTGGAAGGCAGCATCGACCCGAAGCGGGATATTGAGACCATCAATCTGGAACTGATACTCTCCGACATGGAGATTCTCGACCGGCGCATCGATAAGACCCAGAAGCTTTTGAAGGCCGATAAAAAATATCAAGTGGAACTGGATTTCCTCAAACGTGTGCGGGAAGCCCTGGATGCGGGGAAATCTGCCCGCTCTGTGGAATGCTCCGAGGAAGAGCGGGAGATCCTTTCCACCATATCCCTTCTGACCAATAAGCCCGTGATCTACGCCGCCAATATGAGCGAAGACGATTTCAAGGGCGGTATCGAAAAGAATCCCTATTTCCGCCAGGTGGAGGAAATAGCCGAAAGCGAGCACGCCGCCGTGCTGCCCATCTGCGCTGAGATCGAGGCGGAAATTTCCGGCATGGAGCCAGAGGAAAAGGCTCTCTTCCTGCAGGATATGGGCCTTTCCGAATCGGGATTGGACAGGCTCATCCGGGCTTGCTACAGTCTTCTGGGGCTGATTTCTTACCTGACGGCGGGCCAGCCGGAAGTCAGGGCATGGACGATCACAAAGGGCACAAAGGCTCCTCAGGCCGCCGGAAAGATCCACTCTGATTTTGAGCGGGGCTTTATCCGGGCAGAGGTTGTTTCCTTTGACGACCTGATGGCCTGCGGCACCATGGCCGCTGCAAAGGAAAAGGGCCTCGTGCGCTCTGAGGGGAAGGAATATGTCATGCAGGATGGGGATATCGTCCTTTTCCGCTTTAACGTTTGATTTTACATTCCCGCACCCCGGCATCTGCAAAACGCCCATACGCGCAAAAACGGCTTCAGAGGAAAAACTCTGAAGCCGTTTTTTACAGTATGCGCACAATATGCGCGAGGATAAAGCCCCTCAGATTATTTTTGGAAACACGCCGCCCCAGGGGACGCGTTTATCATCTTCTCCCGAATCCACCGGTCCGCCCATTCCGCAGCCTCCTGAGATGTGAGAGAGGTGGTATCCAAAAGGGTCATGGGCGGCTTTGTTTCCCCGCCATGCTCCTTGAGCCACCGATTGAAGGCCTGGGAACTTTCCAGCCAACCCTCATCCCTTATACCGCGGCCCTCTTTCATCCGGCTGAAAAGAGCTTTTTCCCCGCACACCGCCGCCAAATAGTGGATCTCCGTAAACAAATTTCTTTCCGGCCGGGATTCAAACTGTTCCGGCAAAGCGCAGCCGCAGAGCACCACAGGCTTCCCGGATTGCGCTATATTGGCGCATACCCGCATCCAAAGGCTCCTGTAAGCCGCATAATTATCCTCCGGCGTGTTATAGCGCTCTTCCCAAAGGAGGTCGCTTTCCATTACGATATACTCCGTTTCTCTGCGGAAGAGCTCCTCACAGAGGGAGGATTTCCCTACGCCGGAAGCTCCGGTGACAATAAAGAGGGGCAGCTTTTTTGTGGGCGTCACGGCGTTTCACCACTTTTCCCTGTTTCCGGCTCATCCGGATCTTTCATTTCCGCCCAAAGCCGGGGTGCGGAAAGAAGCCCCAGCGGCTTCAATCGATATTCGTAGCTCCAGGCCGCTCCCTGGCTCCGCCAGGCGTCCGCACCCAGCCAGTCTTCTTTTTCATCAGAAAGATGCACCTGGCCGAAACTGTTGAAGCGGTTCCCATATACAGTGAGCAAAAGCTCCCATCGCCCCGGGGAAAGGGGCAGAACCCCCTCGTATGGCGGCAGCATGAGGGAGATTTCCTTCCCGGCTCTCCCGTTATCCCCTTCAGCCCCCTCAGCGGGCCGGGCGGAGGCCGTAACCAAAGCGCCTCGAAAATGCGTGGCGGCGATCCGCAGGCCCTTGGCTTCCCTTGGCAGTTCTATGGGAATATGATAGGTGATGTTTCCTCCATAAAATGGAAGGCCCTGAGGAACCACACTGCCAAAAGCCAGCGTTTCGGGCGGGCGGGTGAGCACCGGCCGTGCGCCCCGCACCTTCACGCCGAAATCCCCCAAAATATAGCACCACTCCGGGTTGGATCGCAGGCCGAAGGGCATTGTGATCTCCAAAAGGTTTTCCCCAGCACGTGCGGGAGGCAGGGGAAGGATCTCGACAGCGGGATCCACATACCAGCCCCGTTCTTCCCGATGCGGTATGGGAATATCATACCCGTTCCAGCGAAGGGCGAGCTCTTCCGGCCTTTCCACAGCCAGGAGCAGGCCGGAAAATTCCTTCTCGCACTCCACCCGGAACCGAAGCCGAAGGGTGTGCGCGGGCCTTTCAGCCGGCAGCACCCAGGGCTGTGCTACCTCCTTTTTCCGTCTGGGCCAGGAAAGGGAATCCCGCAGGGCAGCGTCCAACCGGAGGATCTCCTCCCGGGGCCGGTAAGATTCCCCATCCAGAGCATACTCTGCCCGATCCAGCAGAAGGACGTTCTTTTCCGAAAGGGAAAAGGTCATCTCCTCCGGAAGAGGCAAAATGGGAAGTCGGGGAGCAGGGTGAACCTCCTCTTTTGGGGAAGAAGCCAAGACCTGCCCCTCTTCCTCGGAAAGGGGCTCCAGCCGCAGGAGCAGGCTGTCATATTCATACAAGGTATGGAAAAGGCGGGTTTTTCCGCCTTCCACACGGTAAGGATGAGGCCGTATCTCCCCGGAAGATGCATCGTATTCCACAGGTCTCCAACGGCCCTCAAGAGCAATCTCCCAGGTGTTTTCCCGGGGAATATCCGGGTTATAGGGAGCCTTTGCCTGAGCCAGGAAGAGCCAGCGCACGTCCCCGTCCTGCCGGAGCTGGTGGAGAAGCTCCTCCGCTCCGTCCCCGGAAACCTTCCAGTATTCCACCTGCCGGGCCCCGGCTTCCTCCAGAGCGCCCAAAAGGGCGGCGGCGCTCATGGGAAGAAGGCGGCACCCTTTTTCCAAAAGAAGCGTTTCCGGCTCCCCGGAGGGAAGAGCATCCACCAAAGAGGGAACCCTGCCGACAAAAAGGATCCGGCCTCCCCTGCGGACAAAGGAAGAAAGCCGCTTCAGGGTGGAGCTCCGCAGCGTCTCACAGCCGGGCAGGATCAGCACGTCGTAGGCCATTTCTCCCACAGGGAAGGGATTCCCCGCTTCCTCCGGGCAGAGGCCCGGCAAAAGGGACTCGCTGATAAAATCAAAGTCTATGCCGCCGAACAGCAGCCAGCGGGTCACATTTTCAAAGCTTTCCTCCAGCTCCTGCCGGGGAGCGGAGGTCTCTTTTTCCGGGCCCCAATGGAGCCAGTAGCTCTCCACCGGGTGGATGACGCCCACCTTTACCAAAGGCTTGCCTCTGGTGAGCGCCGTATGCAGCCGGGCAAAATGATCCTCTACCAGGGAATATTTCATATACCAGGGGGATTGATAGAAAATAGAAGCAGGGTAATCCCGCTTGGCCTCCCCGGCCATGGACATCCAGCACAGGTGCGGCACCCGCACGGTGACGCCCAGAGCGGCCTGCCAATCTCCCAGGAGCATATAGGTGCGGAAATCGCAGTCCCACCCCGTTACGCCATAAAGCTCAGAGACCATGCCCTCCCTTCCGAACTGGTGTACGGCGGACTGGGCCTGCTTGGCGGTGGTATATTCCCGCCTGCGGCAGAGCATGTCGATGCCCGGAATCTGGAAGGAACGATAGGAACGCATGGCCTCCCCCAAAGCTGCCGTCTGGGAGTGGAGAGTGGGTTCCTCCATCATATGGCCTGTAAGGGCCAATCCGTGCTTTTCGCACCAGGAACCGATCGTGTCCGCAAAGGCGGAAGAAAACCGCTCTGCGATGTGGTCGTGATACAAATACCGGATCCTGGAAACCCTGCCCTTTGGCAGCTCCCAGAACAGCTCCGGCAGGAAGGCCGTCAGGTCCTCCCCATACGCCTTCCGGAAGGTATCCGGCAAATCATCCGTGAAGGGGAGAAGAGCATCCTCCCGGCTCTCTGCAAAGGGAAGAGGCTTTTTCCGGGTAAATTGAGGCTCATCGGTGAAAATTGCAGGCACCCTGCGGCCAAATTCCTCCCCCAAAAGGCGGGCGTAGGCTTCGTGGGTTATTTCCACAAAGCGTTCAATGGCTTTTTTATCCAAAGTGTTCACATAGGTCAGGTTGTTATACCAAGG
>URRG01000252.1 GCA_900550095.1 uncultured Oscillospiraceae bacterium | reverse complement strand
GGGGGCCTTTGCGGCCTTGCATCCGGGCCGTGACAACGCGGTCAATCCCTTCTAAAAGAGCGCCCAGAACGGGGGCGAAGAGAAGATAGGCGCCCACGGAAACGATCTGTATCATATGGCACCTCCTATAATCATGCAGAGCATCACAATGAGGACGCCCGAGGAAAGGATCTCAGAAGGAAGCATGAGACGTCTCATGCCGAACTGAAAGCGGAGATACCAGTTGGAAAGATACAGGTGCCTGGGCTCACCGCGGCTGTCTACGAAATAGGTGTTGTCGCCCTCGTTGGCCCCGCCCATGTAGGTAGGTACGTATACCCGGTGGGCCGAGCGGGTCACCAGGAACATGGTCACGGGCACAAAGAGCACCGAAACCAGCATGATGGTCATGGTGGTCACCACGCTCATGGAGAGGACCTCGTTGGCAGAGCCGAAGAGCTCATAGATGATGGGATTGGCCACCAGGGTCTCCACAGCGGGGAAGAGAAGACACAGGAGCAGCATGCAGGCGGAGTGGACAAACATGGAAAGATACTGATCCTTCCGGGTGATGTCCTTTACGGTTGCTTTTGTGTGGTGCATGGAAACCAGCTTGGAAAGCCATTTCGTCCAGTAAAGCATGGTCATGGCGCTGCCGTAGGCCAGAAAGAGCACCAAAAGGAAATTCCCCGCGTCCACAAAGGCCCGCAGAGCCGCCCATTTGGAGATCAGCATCCCGAAGGGCGCCAGATACATGCCCGCGATGCCGATGCCGATGATATAGGTAAGCTTGGGCATGCGCAGCAGCAGGCCGTGCATATCCTCAATATCCCGGGAGCCCAGGCTGTTTTCCACAGAGCCCACCGCCTGGAACAGCATGGATTTGCTCACCGCGTGGAAGATCATGAGCAAAACGCCCGCCCAGATGGTCTCCTGGGCACCGATGCCCGCGCAGGCCACGATCAGCCCCAGGTTGGAGATGGTGGAGAAGGCCAGCACCTTTTTGCCGTCGTTCTGGGCGATGGCCATGGCGCTGGCGGCGATGAAGGTGAACCCCCCGATGAGGGAGACCATGGTCCCCGTCAGAGTCCCGGCCAGGGCGGGAGCCAGACGGATGAGCAGGTAGATCCCGGCCTTGACCATGGTGGCGCTGTGCAGCAGGGCGCTGGAGGGCGTGGGCGCCACCATAGCTCCCAAAAGCCAGGAGGAAAAGGGAAGCTGGGCGGATTTTGTCAGCCCCGCCAGGGCTAGCATGGCGATGGGGATCACAGAGCCGGCCTTCACCACGTCCCCCAGCTGGGCGCTCCCCAGGGTGGAGGCCGCCACGGCGATGGCGATGGCAAAGCCCAAGCCCCCTAAAAGGTTCATCCACAGGGCGCGGAAGCTGTTGTGCACCGCCTCCTCCGTGCGGGTGTAGCCGATGAGCAGGAAGGAGATCACGCTGGTGATTTCCCAGAAGAAATACATCCAGATCAGATTTTCTGAAAGAACAAGCCCCAGCATGGCCCCCAGGAACAGAAACAGCATGGAGAAAAAGAACCCGCTGCGGTCCTTATACTCGGTGTGGTGCTGGTGATAGGCCTTCATATAGCCCACCGCATAGATGCAGATAAAGCCCCCCACAAAGGCCACGATCACACACATGAGCATGGAAAGGCTATCCACCTTCATATGTTCCGCCGGCGCGGCCGGGTGGGTGAACTCCGACCAGAAGAGCAGCGCCGTCTGCCCCACAGAGAGCAGAATAACAGGATATTTCCTGTGTTTGATGCTCAGGTATACGATGAGCCCCATAAGGAAGAGCTCCGCCCCCAGCATACAATGGTTCAGGATTTCCGTCTCCTTATAAAATGCCGTTACGGGCGCCCCGCCCAGAAGCCACGCCGCCAGAAAAGCGGCCGCCAGAGCCATGACGCCGCCGGAGCCCACATAGACCGCTAAGCTCCGGGCGCGGACGGATTTTATAAAGGGAACCACGGCCGCCGTCAAAACAGGCCAGCCGATCAGAACCGGCAGAATCCCCATATACATCCTCCTTTACCTCTACGGAATTGCAGGCGCACAGCAGCAGAGTTCCCTCTGGGATTTTCCGGTTTCCGGTTCCCAGAGACGCACCGCTGTTGTCCGCCGGCAAAACAACAAAATAATAAAATACTTGTATCACAGATATTATAGTCCTATGTTTTTTGATTTACAAGAGTGAAGGGGGCGGACTTTTGCTTTCCCCTCCCCTTCGGGCGGGGCGGTTTCCCATGAAAAGAGAAAAAGAGGGCACTGGTAGTTTAGAGCGTTTTTGGCTGTTTTGAGAATTGCTAGGAGTTTTGGAAACTCGTGGATTTTGCCTTTTTCCTGTGTTCGTGCTACAATGGGATCTGCAGCCTGCAGAGGAATGCAGGCTGCGGAATGTAGAAAATCGCGGAAAAGTAAGGCGGAAGGATCATGCATGAGCTGGCTATTACCCAAAGCATTCTGGAGATAGCCCTGAAAGCGGCCGGGGAGCAAAAGGCCTCCCGCATCCGGGTGATTTCCCTTGTTATGGGGCCCTTTTCGGGGGTGGTGCCCGAGTGCGTTCAGATGTATCTGGACGTGCTGGCAAAGGGGACCCCGGCGGAGGGCGCCCGCATTGAGGCGAGGACGCTGCCCCTGAAGGTGGAATGCCTGGATTGCGGCCGGCAGGGCGAAGTCACCCGAGAGGACATCCGCTGCCCCTTCTGTGGGGGGATGCGCCTGAAGCGCCTTTCGGGAAGGGAATGCATGGTGGAACGCCTGGAGGTGGATTGAAAGATGGAGATAAAGGTTCTGCATCAGGTGATGGAATGGAATGAGGACGTGAGCGCCCAGGTGAAAAAGACCCTGGGGGAAAACAAAGTCTGCCTTGTGAACGTGATGGGGAGCCCCGGCTGCGGGAAGACCAGCTTCATCACAGAGCTGATCGGCCGCCTGCGGGAGGAATTTTCCATCGGCGTGATCGAGGGGGATATCGCCGGCCAGATCGACGCCGAGCGCATAGCAGCCCTGGGGATTCCTTCGGTGCAGCTGAATACGGATGGGGCCTGCCACATAGAGGCCATGAGCATCCAGCATATTTTGCCTCAGTTTGATCTTGGGAGCCTGGATCTTCTGTTTGTGGAAAATATAGGGAATCTGGTCTGCCCGGCGGAATTCGACATCGGCGAGAATTTCCGCATCACCATTCTCAGCGTTCCCGAGGGGGACGACAAGGTGAAGAAATACCCCCTTATGTTTACGGATACGGATTGTTTGGTGCTGAATAAATGCGATATGCTGCCCTATTTTGATTTCGACCTGCAGGCCGTGGAGGCGGATTACAGGGCCGTGAACCCGGAGGGCCCCCTGTTTCAGGTCTCTTGCCGGACGGGGGAGGGCATGGAAGCCCTGGCGGGCCGCCTGAAGAGCCGTATCCGCAGCGAATTGGCGCGGGCCTCAGAAGGAGCAGAAGCGGCAGAAACAGCCGAAGCGAAAGCGGCGGAAAAAGCGTGAACAGCCAAAACAATAAAAATAGCGGAAACGCCATGGCCGGGGAAGAGGGCTTTCCGCGCCTTCGTCTTCCTCAGCGAACCCAGCGCCTTCACATAGAGGTGCGGGGAGCGGTGCAGGGGGTCGGGTTCCGCCCCTTCCTGCACCGGCTGGCCTTTTCCTATGGGATCCGGGGCTGGGCGCGGAATACCCTTTCCGGCGTGGAGCTGGAGGCGGAGGGCGCTCCGGAGGATCTGAGGGCCTTCCTGGGGGAGATACGGGAGTCCCCGCCGCCCAGGGCCCGGGTGGAGGAAGTCGTTTTTGGGGAGCCCCTTCCCCCTGCCGGGTATGGGGAGTTTTCCATTCTTCCCAGCCGGGCGGCCCCCGGGGAAGGGGAGGGGCTCCTTGTTCCGCCGGATACGGCGGTGTGCCCCAGCTGCCGGCGGGAGCTTCTGGAGCCGGGGGACAGGCGCTGCCGGTATCCCTTCATCAACTGCACGGACTGCGGCCCCCGGTTTACCATCATAGAGGATATGCCCTACGACAGGGAGAGGACCTCCATGAAGGGCTTTTCCATGTGCCCCGCCTGCCGGGAGGAATACGGCGATATATGCAGCCGCCGTTACCACGCCCAGCCGGATTGCTGCCCCGCCTGCGGGCCCAGAGCCTTTTTCTGCGGCCCCGGGGGAGAAGAGCTGCCCGGGGATCCCATCTCCCTGGCCCAGCGGGCCCTGGGGGAGGGGAAGGTGGTGGACCTGCTGCCGAAGAACCTGAAGATCGCCATACCGACCGCTGTGGGC
>URRG01000251.1 GCA_900550095.1 uncultured Oscillospiraceae bacterium | reverse complement strand
TATCTGCGACGAGCCCACCACCGCCCTGGACGTGACCATCCAGGCCCAGATCCTGCATCTTTTGAAGGATCTGAAGGATAAATACGATCTGACGACGATTTATATCACCCATGACCTGGGCGTGGTGGCCAATGTGGCCGACCGCATCGCCGTTATGTATGCGGGTGATATCGTGGAGATCGGAACCTGCGAGGAGGTTTTCTACAATCCGCAGCATCCCTATACCTGGGCGCTGCTTTCCAGCCTGCCTCAGCTGGGCGTCAAAGGGCAGGAGCTTTTCTCTATCAAGGGAACGCCTCCGAACCTGTTCCATCAGGTAGAGGGGGACGCTTTTGCTCCCCGGAACCCTCAGGCGCTCAATATCGATTTTGCAGAGAGGCCGCCTTACTTTGAGGTGAGCCCCACTCATAAGGCCAGGACCTGGCTGCTGGATCCCAGGGCTCCCAAGGTGGAGCCGCCGGAATCCATCCGCAATATCCGGGGCCTGCAGCCTCTGTTGAACCCGGAATTCGTGAAACTTGCGGCGGGAGGTGCTTCGGATGAATAAAGAAAAAGAGCTTCTGCTGCAGGTGAAGAACCTGGATGTGACCTTTGGCGCCCGTTCCCATAAGTTCCGGGCCGTCAACGACGTTTCCTTCGACATTTACAAAGGGGAGACCTTCGGCCTGGTGGGGGAATCCGGTTCGGGAAAAACCACCATCGGCAGGGCCATCATCCGCATCAATCCTGTGTCCGGCGGCGAAATCCTGTATAAAGGAGAGCGCATCAGCGGCAGGATCTCCAGAAAGAGGGATAAGGCCCTCACCCGGCAGATCCAGATGATCTTCCAGGACCCCATGGCTTCTTTGAACGAGCGGGCCAAGGTGGATTATATCGTTTCCGAGGGGCTTTACAGCGGCGAGCATAAGCCTTCCGAGGAGGAAAGGAAAAAAGCAGTGGAAGAGGCGCTTTCCAGCGTAGGTCTTCTTCCGGAATTCTCCAGCCGGTTCCCCCATGAGTTTTCCGGCGGACAGCGCCAGAGGATCGGCATCGCCCGCGCCCTTATCATGGAGCCGGAATTCATCATTGCGGATGAGCCCATCTCCGCTCTGGACGTTTCCATCCGGGCCCAGGTGCTGAACCTTCTTTCCCGCCTGCAGAAGGAAAGGGGCCTGACGTATCTTTTCATCGCCCACGACCTTTCCGTCATGCGGTTCATCACGGATCGGATCGCGGTGATCCATAAGGGCAGGCTGGTGGAGCTCTGCGGCACGGAGCGGCTTTTCGAAGCGCCCCTGCATCCCTATACCCAGGCGCTGCTTTCCGCTATCCCGCTGCCGGATCCCGTTACGGAAAAACAGAAAAAGCTGTTGGTATACGATCCCTCTATCCATCATTATGAGGAGAATCCTCCCATCTGGACGGAGATCGAGCCCGGCCATTTCATTTTGGCCAGCGAGCCGGAGCTCAAAAAATACCGGCGGCAGCTGTCCGAACTTTCCCGGCTTTCTTAAAGGCGGAGTTCCCCCGCTATTCCGGCGGAAAAGGCGAACGGCGGCATATGGCTGAAGGGCCGTATAGCTGTAATTCTGTATTGATTTTGTATGTCCGCCTTTCCGTCCTTATGCGTTCCTGCTTCCCGCATTCCCGCGTCCATGGCATCCATGCATCCACGCAGTCTGCGGAAGACGGACGATATTGTTCCGAACGATGCCGCCGCTGACGGATGGGTTCCGCAGCGGCGGTTTCCGATTGCCGCCTGAAAACCCTGAGATCCGAAAGCCTTTCCGGCGCTTCAGGCCGTTTCCCAGAGGGAGGAAACCGCCTGAACTGCCCTGGAGCCGGAGAGTGCTTCGGCTTATTAACCGCATCAACGGAAAGACAGGGCATAGAGGCGATGTGCCAAGCATATACATATAGCTCGTATAGCCCCCGCATGGCTCCAATAAGGAAGGGGAAAGCCCTTTGCGGCTGTTTCCTGTGGGTTCTGAACGAGGTTTTTTTCTGAGACCGGCAAAGACCGGCGGTTTGCAGAGGGCTGTAAAAATATTTACCTGCGGCGCTGCCGCGAAAAGGAAGGAACATGGAAGCTTTTCATTCATACTGGCCGCGTGTGGAGGAGACTGCACCCGGCGGGGCATTTCTGCCCCCCAGGCCGGTGAAGCCCCTGTTCCCGGGGGCCAGAGTGGCGCTGATAGCGCCTGCAGGTCCTGTGCCGGAGGACCGGCTTCTTCCGGCGGCGGAGGCCGTCCGTTATTTCGGGCTGGAGCCGGTCGTATATGAAAGCTGCAGGGCCCGCCACGGCTATCTGGCCGGGGACGACGCCCTCCGCGCCCGGGATGTGAACCGGGCCTTTCTGGATCCCTCCATAGACGGGATTCTGTGTATCCGCGGAGGCTATGGGGCGCAAAGGCTTCTGGACCGGCTGGACTATCGCGGTATCCGAGAGCATCCCAAATTTTTTGCGGGCTACAGCGACGTGACGGCCCTGCACACGGCGTTCAACCAGATCTGCGGCTTTGTCACCTATCACACGCCCATGCCGTCTACAGAGCTGTATAAGGTCCTTTCCGGCGGGCTGGACGGCTACACCCTGGAATCCTTCCGTTCCGTGCTGTTTGGAATTCCTACAGGGCCTGTGGAGAATCCGCCGGGCATGGAACCGCGATGCTTTTCTCCGGGGAGGGCCGAAGGGATCCTTACCGGCGGCAATCTTTCGCTGGTTTCCTCCTCTCTGGGGACGCCCTGGGAAATAGATACCAGGGGGCGGATCCTGTTTCTTGAGGATGTGGATGAGACCCCTTACCGCATAGACCGGATGCTGACCCAGCTGAAAAACGCCGGGAAGCTTCGGGAATGCGCCGGCCTGCTTTTAGGCTGGTGGACGAACTGCGGCTCCGAAGGCGAGGATGGGGCCCTTTCCCTGGAGGAAGTTTTTCGGGAGCTCCTGCCGCAGGGCATTCCCGTGCTGGCGGATCTGGCCTGCGGCCACACCCTCCCCACCATGAGTCTGCCTATGGGCGCGCCCGTGGAGATGGACGCGGATGGGGGAAGGCTGGTTATTCTGTGAGAACCTTCCTGGAAAACGCGCCTCGGCATGCGTATAACGTGTGAGCGCGGCTTTGGGGCCTGGGCCTGAAATGCCGCCTGTATGCAGCTCCTGCCGTCTGCTGTCAGCCGTCGTTCGCCGCCGTCCTCCGGAAGGGAAGGGCGGTTTGTACAGCGGCCGCGCCTGTACCCCATGATAGAAGAGATTGGGAAAAGCTGGAGCAGGGGCCGCTTTTTCCGGAATACGGCGCGTTTGCAGAGGAAGCTGTCCGAGCATACGAGTATGATATTGGAATATGGCCTGGTATTGGTATACCTATGTTGCGCAGAAAGGAATCCGGTGATTATGAAAGGAAAGGCATTGATAATCCGTTCGATCGCTCCGCTGGTGGAATCCCCTCTTCACACGGAGTCCCTTACAGATGAGGCCCTCTGCGGCATGGTTGCGGAGGTTTTGGAACAGGAAGGAGCCTGGAACTATATCCGTACGCCCTACCGGTATGAGGGATGGATGCACGAAGGATGCCTTCTGAAGGATCCCGCCTGTGTCCGCCGCTGGGAGGAGCTGCCGAAAAAGACGGTATGGTCCCGCTGCGCGGACGTGCTGAAGGAGGCCAAGGTGCAGGGGGCCATCCTGCAGACCGTTTGGCGGGGCGGGCTCCTGGCGCCTCTGGGCGAGGCGGAAGAGGGCTGGCAGAGGGTCCTCCTTCCGGACGGCAGAGAAGGCTTCACCCCCGCGGAATTCCTGGGGGCGTACCGCACGGAGCAGACGCCTGCCGGCGAAGATGCGTTCCGGGAAGAGCTGGTGAAGACCGCCATGCTCTACGAGGGTACCCAGTACCGCTGGGGAGGAAAAACGCCGGAGGGCATCGACTGCAGCGGCCTGTGTTCCATGGCGTATCTTTTGAACGGCGTGGTGATCTACAGGGACGCGGCTATCCGGGAGGGCTTCCCCATGCATGAAATCTCTCTTTCCGAGATCCGGAAGGGTGACCTGCTCTTCTTTCCGGGGCATGTGGCCATGTATATAGGCGGGAACCGCTTTATCCATTCCACGGGCCATATGGGCACCCACGGCGTCACGATCAACAGCCTGGATCCCAAGGATCCCCTTTACAGGGAGGATCTGCGGAGCCATATCACGGCGGTTGGGAGCATCTTCTGAGCCGCCCTTTTCCAAAAGGCGCTGTTTTGGAGTTTGATTCCGGGCGGTTCTTTCAGGCCGGGCC
>URRG01000250.1 GCA_900550095.1 uncultured Oscillospiraceae bacterium | reverse complement strand
CGGCTGACCTTTGCCGCCGCAGAAAAAGCGAAATGGGTTTATGCAAGTGAACCTGTAAGCACGCTCCGTGAATATATCCGCGATAAAGCCAAAAAAGACGGATACAGCAATATCCGGGTTCTGGATGGGTTTGCCGCTGATCTGCCCTTGCCGGACGATACTTTTGATGTGGTTATGTCCGGCCATGTGGTGGGAGACGATTATGATGGAGAGATCGCCGAATTGACCAGAGTCTGTAAGCCGGGAGGTTGGTTTCTTGACTGCCCGGGGGATTCTGAATGCGATATAGCTTCTAACTGTGAACTGATCCGCCGTGGCTGGGAGGAAAAACACTATATAGGCAGTTTTGGTAAGGATGTCTATCAGTATCGGAAGCAAGTGCGAAAGTAAGTAATACATAAAAGGCCCCGGTGAGCATATAACTCGCCGGGGCCTTTCTGCATGGGCTGAAGCCTATTTTTATAAAAAAGCTCTCACGATCTCATCCGTATGCATGCTGCGGGAGCCCTTGACCAACAGAACGTCGCCCTCTTTTACGATCTCTTTCAGATAAGAAGCGGTTTCGCTATTCTCTGAAAAAGAGACGCAATCCCGAATATGGCAGGCCTTTGCTTCTTCTGCGATCCAACGGGCCCTCTCCCCAACCGTTATCAGCAGATCCACCCCTGCTTCTGCGGCCATCTTTCCTAACTGCCGGTGAGCAGCTTCCTCCATATCGCCCAATTCCATCATATCGGCCAGAACAGCTATCCTCCTTCCAGAAAAAGAGCTGAGCACCTGCAGACTGCTTCGAAGGGCGTCCGGGCTGGCGTTGTAAGAATCGTCTATGATGGTCATGCCGCGGGTCTTATGGATCTGCTGCCGCATGGCCGGAGGCTCATACTGAGACAAGGCGCGGGCTGCCGCAAAAACGTCCCCTCCCAGCGAGTGGGTCACACTCAGCCCAGCAAGAGCGTTGAGAACATTATGGATACCCGGAACCGGCAGCTCTACGCACACAGAAACGCCGTTCGCCACTACACGGAAGCGTATGCCTTCTCCCACAGACTCAATATCCTGCGCCCTGTAATCGCACCACGGCTCCGTTCCAAAATATACTTTACGGATATGAGGCAGTTTTTCCCGAAGGCCGGCCAAAATGGGATCCTGACCGTTGAGGAAAAGTATAGAATCTGCGTCGAAGCACTCTGTTATATGAAGCTTCTCCTTCAGAATATTTTCCTGGGTCTTCAGCTGCTGAATATGGGAAATACCGATATTGGTCATAACAGCATACTTAGGCCGGGCCATAGAGCAAAGCCTGCTCATTTCTCCAAAATCGCTCATACCCATTTCGATCACAGCGGCTTCGTCTTCTTCCTCCAGCCGGAAAAGTGTCAGCGGAAGGCCCACCTGGCTGTTTTGGTTTCCCTCTGTCTTCATAACCCGAAAGGAGGAAGAAAGGGCCAGGGCCACCATCTCTTTTGTGGTGGTCTTCCCCACGCTTCCGGTGATCCCCACCACAGGGATATGAAACCGGGAACGGTAAGCGGCGGCAGCCTGCTGAAGGGCGGCTCCCGTATCGGGGACCGCAATCCAAGGGTGTACATCCAATTTTTTCGTGTCGTTTTGGGTAAAAGTCGCCGCGGCTCCAGCCGCAAAAACGGCGTCTATATACATGTGCGCATCGGTCCTCTCGCCTTTGAGGGGAACAAATAAAGCACCTGCAGAAATCCGGCGGCTGTCTGTGCTTACAGACGTCACTACCGTATTTTCGTTCCCACAGAGAAGCCTTCCTCCGCAAGCTTCTACGATTTCCTTGACTGTCATTCGCATGTGCGTTCCTCCTGACCGGCTCAAAGCCTTCCCGCAAGAATATCCGCTACGACTTCTCTCTCATCCAGATGGTATTTCACGCCGCGGATCTCCTGGTATTCCTCATGTCCCTTGCCCGCGAGGACGATGATATCGCCGTCCTCTGCGTTCTCTATGCAGTATTTGATAGCTTCCGTCCGATCCGGAATGACCACATATCTTCCATGTGTTTTGCCGATTCCCACCTTGATATCTTCGATTATATCCATTACATCCTCAAAACGCGAATTATCCGCTGTAAGAACGGAGAGATCCGCCAGCCTGCCGGAAACCTCCCCCATTTCAAAGCGTCTCGTCCGGGAACGGTTCCCGCCTGCGCCGAACAGGCAGATCAGCCTGTGAGGATGATACTCCCTCAATGTCGTCAGGATACTTTCCATACTGACGGCGTTATGCGCATAATCGATCAGAAGGGTATACTTTCCGGGAATAGGAACGGGCTCCACTCTTCCCTTTACCCTTACGGCGGCAAGTCCTTTCACGATATTTTCAGAGGATACGCCCATCAGGCCGCATACGGCCGCCGCTCCCAGGGCGTTGTATACGCTGAACTTTCCGGGGATCGGCACTTCCGCGTCGAATTCCATGGAACCTTCTGCATGGAAACGGACGCCTAAAAACCCGGGGCGGGATATGAGAGCGTCCTCTGAAGCGCGCAGATCTGCTTCCTTTAAAAAACCAAAATAGGAAACCTCGCAGGTTTTTCCCTCCTGGATCCGCATCCACATGGGATCGTCCCTGTTCACGACGCCTTTGCCGCATCTTTGAAACAGCATTTGCTTGCAGCTGAGATATTCCTCCATATCCTTGTGCTCGGCTCCGCCTATATGATCCTCTGAAAAATTTGTAAAGAGCCCCACTGCAAAGGGGATCGCATCTGCCCTGTGCCCTCTGAGGCCAATGGAGGAAGCCTCCATCACAGCCGCGCCGCAGCCGGAATCCGCCATCTCTCTGAGAGCGCGCTGCACGATATAGGATTCAGGGGTTGTATTGTCTGTAGCCGTAACGGTATCGCCGATGCGGATCCCAACTGTGCCGATCATGCCGGTCTTGATACCTGCCGCTTCTAAAATGGAACAGATCATATACGCCGACGTGGTTTTTCCCTTTGTTCCAGTGATCCCGATCACGGGAAGCTCCTCAGCAGGATACCGAAAAAAAGCGGCGCTCATCTGGGCCAGGGCGGCCCTTGTGTCCTTCACCAGAATCAATGGAGCCTTTCCGGTCTCTACTGGTCGGGAGGCCACTACCGCGGCTGCCCCAGCCTTTACAGCGTCTGCAGCATAGCTGTGGCCGTCTACACTGGCACCCTCCAGGCAGACAAAAACCACTCCCGGACGAACCTGCCTTGAATCATACACAATATCTTCTACCGCAATATCCATATTCCCGGAACATGTATATTCCACCCGTTCCAATACTTCTTTCAGCTGCATAGTATTCCTCCTTAAAGGGGACGGTCTTGCCGCCCCGGCCTAAAATTTACAGATAAAACACGCTCATGGCAAGCAGAAAAACAGCGGGTTCATACAAAAGCATGACCGCCTTATCCTTCCATCCGCTTTTCTTGCCCGTTACGATGGAAGCGCCCAAGAGCAGGTCGGAAGACACAAAGCACAGGGCTCCTGCCAAAAGGATCCATACGCCTGCGGAATGAAGGGAAACAGGCATACCGGCCGCCGTAAAGAACATACATAAAAGGATCAGAAGATATACGGAAAGCCCTGCAGACTGTATACCGAAAGCCTTCAGATGGCGCCGGTATATCCACAGCAGGCAGACGCATACAACAGCGCTCAGGAGCAGGTTCCAGCCAAGCCGCCCGCCGGAAAGGACCATCCAGGCGATAAAACAGAGATGCGCGGAAAGGAAAACCAGCACCCCCGGTATAAGAGAATACTGTATCCATATATCCGCCGCCATACAGAGCGATACCGCAGCGAACACGATCCAGGCCCATCCTCCAAAACGAAGCGCACCGCCAAAAGAGAGGCACACAGAAACAAAGGTAGCCGCCGCCTTACAGACGGTGCTTCCCTTTCCGGGCCCCCACAAATACAGCTTCAGGAAAACGCCTATCAGAACACAGCAAAGGATCCATATCCATTCCAAGACCTCCCGCCCCTTCCTGACCGCCGGCGCCGCACCTCCCCGCAGCGCTGCGAAGTCATCTTGATTATAGCATTGGCACATATCGAATACAAGCAACAATTCTATGAAGAAAAAATTACAGAATTTCAAACGCAGCCGTGATTCCATCCCTCAAAAATATTGCTTTCAGACGGTAAATATGCTATACTGAAAAACAGTTTCATGCTGGTGTGGCGAAATCGGCAGACGCAAGGGACTTAAAATCCCTCGGTGGCGACATCGTACCGGTTCAAGTCCGGTCACCAGCACCAAGTCGGAATGGACTA
>URRG01000249.1 GCA_900550095.1 uncultured Oscillospiraceae bacterium | reverse complement strand
GCACCTTCTTCATGTGCCAGAAGGCTGCCCGGCTGATGTTGGAGCTCCAGAAAAAACAGCTCCCGGAATATGCGCCCCGGATCGTCAACATCGCTTCCATCTCCTCTTATACCTCTTCTGTAAACAGGGGGGAATACTGTATCTCCAAGGCGGGTATCTCCATGGTCACAAAGCTGTTTGCGGACCGTCTTGCAGAATGCGGAATCCCTGTCTTTGAGGTGCGGCCCGGCATCATCCTTACAGATATGACCGCAGGCGTCCGGGAGAAATACGAAAAGCTCATAGCAGAAGGCGTCACCCCCATCCGCCGGTTCGGAAGACCTGAGGACGTGGCGGACTGCGTCATGGCTGCTGTAAGCGGCAAATTGGATTTCGCCACCGGCCAGGTATTGAATGCGGACGGGGGCTTCCACCTGCGCCGGCTCTGATCTTTCTGGAATTTCCAGGCGAAGCGGCTCCTATCAAACTGCAAAGGAGATTTGTATCATGCTGCAGGAAACTATATCCCTGAACGGAATCTCTCTCCCCGTTATGGCCGTGGATACCGCTGTCATCGGCAGCGGATGCGCAGGCTTCAACGCGGCGGACTGGCTCTTTGATCTGGGCCGCCGGGATATCGCTCTTATCACCGAAGGCGTCCATATGGGCACCAGCCGCAACACAGGCAGCGATAAGCAGACCTATTATAAGCTCACCCTTTCCGGAGAAGCCGGGGATTCCGTTATGGAGATGGCGAAGGATCTCTTTTCCGGCGGCGGGGTCAACGGTGATACGGCCTTAGCAGAAGCCTCCTGTTCTGTTCGCTCCTTCATCAAGCTCTCCAATCTGGGCGTTCCCTTCCCCACTGATGAATTCGGCGGCTTTGTGGGCTATCGCACAGACCACGATCCCAGGCAGCGGGCCACCAGCGCCGGCCCCCTCACAAGCCGATATATGACCGAAGCTCTGGAAGCCTCTGTGCGCAGGAAAGGCATTCCCATATTCGACAATACAATGGTCTTCCGGCTTCTTGTTTCAGATGCCGGTCTGGAAGGCGCTCTCTGCCTTTCCACCTCCCCTGCAGCCCTTTCCTCTCCCTCCCGTGGTATAGCCGTTCTGCGGGCAAAACGCATCATCCTGGCCACTGGCGGCCCGGCTGGGTGCTATCTCCATTCCGTCTACCCGGAAAGCCAGACAGGCATGAGCGGGATGGCTCTGGAAGCCGGGGCACAGGGCTGTAACCTGAATCAGTGGCAGTATGGGCTGGCATCCGTGCAATTCCGCTGGAATGTTTCCGGAACCTATCAGCAGGTTCTGCCCCGGTATATCTCCATAGATCCGGCGGGAAGGGAGCGGGAATTTCTGCCGGAGTACTTTTCTTCCCCACAGGAAGCCCTTCATATGGAATTCCGGAAGGGCTACGAATGGCCCTTCGACACAGAAAAGCTCAGGGGCTCCTCCCGGATCGACTGCATTGTATACCACGAGACCGTCCGAGGGAACCGGGTCTTTATGGATTTCCGGCGAAACCCCATGGGGCTTGAGGATGGGATTTCTGCTTTGGATCCGGAGGCTGCCTCCTATCTCACCAATTCCGGCGCCCTGCAGGATACCCCTATCCAGCGTCTGCTGCACATGAACCCCCAGGCGGTAGAACTCTACCGAAGCCATGGGATTGATCTGGAAACAGAACCGTTGGAAATCCGCGTGTGCGCCCAGCACCACAACGGGGGCCTCTCTGTGGATTCCAACTGGCAGACCACTCTCCCAGGCCTCTATGCCGCTGGTGAAGCCGCCGGCACCTTTGGTTCCCGCCGGCCGGGGGGAAGTGCTCTCAACTCCACCCAAGTGGGCTCTCTGCGGGCCGCGGAGCATATCGCCTGCACCACCCTCCCCCAGACCGATCTTCCCAAAATCTTTCTTTCCCAGGCTGCCCGGGAAGCGGAAAGCTTCCTTCGTGATATGGAACTTGCGCTCTCCGAAAAACCTTCGGGTGAATCCCCTCTGGTGATCCGGCGCAAAGTTGCAGAACGCATGAGCCTTTTTGCTGGGATGGTGCGTTCTCCGGAAGAAATGAAAAATCTGGATGCAGAACTGAAGGGACTCCTTTCCTCCCTCTTTTCTTCTGCTTGCCTCAAAGGTCCGGAGGAACTGCCCTTCCTTCTGAAAAACCGAGATCTCTTTCTCACCATGGAGGCGGTCCTTTCCGCTATGCAGAAGGCGGCGGAAGCGCTCCAAACCCAGGGAAGCGGTCTTGTCGCCGCAAAAGAGGGAGAAAGCGCCGAAAATGTTCATCCCCTTCTGCCGGAATTCTGCTATGCTCCTTCCATTCCTCAAAGGGAAAACCGCCTATTGATCACTGGCCTGCAGGAAGGGGATTTCTGTTCCCAATTCGAGTCCGTCCGCCCCATCCCTGCGCCGGAAAGCTGGTTTGAAACCGCATGGGCCCACTACAGGGAACGGACAAAACCGCTCGCAAAGCCTTGGGAGGAAACCGGAAGCTGAAACCGGAACCTACAGAATATGCGAAACATACGAGCGCATGGGCGCACGGGCCTGTTTCCATACAACAGGCTTGTTTTCCCGCCGCGGCTGTTGTAAAATTGGCTCGGGCACCGTATTTCTTTCCATCGGACGCAACACTGCAAACAGATATCGTGCGACGGCAGGCGGAAGGCAATCTGAAGAAAACGATCTGGAAGATCTCAGAGAAAGCCGGAATACGGAAGAAATCCCATACATCTATGCCGTAAATCAACGAGGAGGCTGTATTATGAAGAAAATCATGCTGGTGGGCGAGCCCATGGGGCTCTTCATCGCACGGGAGGAAGGCCCTTTGGAGGAAGTCTCCTCCTTTCTCAGTGCCACTGCCGGGGCTGAGCTTAACGTAGCCATCGGCCTTTCCCGGCTTGAAAATCCTGTAAGCTATATGACAAAGCTGGGGAACGACCCCTTTGGCGCACGCATTGTGCATACACTGCAAAAAAATGGAATCTCCACACAGCTTCTTTCCTTCTCCGACGAATATTCCACAGGCTTCATGCTCAAAGGAAAGGTACGTTCGGGCGATCCGCAGATCTTCTATTTTCGTAGAAATTCCGCAGCCTCTCACATTGCAATGGGGGACATCGACCGGCTCTCCTTCGAAGGGTATGGAATCCTGCATATGACAGGCATCTTCCCCGCCCTCTCTGCCTCCACCCGTGAAGCGGCCTTTTATCTTATGGAAAAAGCCCGCAAAGCCGGGATTGCCATTTCCTTTGACCCCAACCTGCGGCCCCAGCTCTGGCCCGACACAAAAACGATGGCCCAAACCTTAAACAGCCTGGCAGAACAGGCGGATTATGTCCTGCCCGGAGAAAGCGAGGGGGAGATTCTTCTGGGAACCCGCGATCCCAAAAGGATAGGGGCTCATTACCTGGAAAAGGGTGCAAAAGCTGTAATCGTAAAAACGGGAAAGCGCGGCGCCTATGCTGCCTCCCGGGAAGAAAATTTCCAGTGCCCCACGTATCAGGAAGATGCCTTTGTGGATACCGTCGGAGCTGGGGATGGCTTTGCCGCCGGCATCCTCAGCGCTCTCAATGAGGGTCTCTCCCTGCGGGAAGCCGTTCAGCGAGCCAACGCCATCGGCACGATCCAGATCCAAAGCGTGGGGGATAACGAAGGCCTTCCCACTCGCGAGGAACTGAAAAGATTTATGGATATCCATCCATTCAAGCGAGTGTAGAACGCCCGGCACAATGTATTCACCAATGTGGAGGCTTTTTGATTTTCCAGAAAGGATATGTTTAAAATGGATATACGATCTGTATACAATCAACTCCATGAAACAAGAATTATCCCCGTTCTCAAAATTCGGGACGCCAAAAAAGCCGTACCTCTGGCGAGAGCCCTGCAAGAAGGTGGGCTTCCCGCAGCGGAGGTCACTTTCCGCACAGAAGCGGCTGAAGAGGCCATCCGTTCCATTGCCAGAGAGCTGCCGGAAGTTTGCGTCTGCGCAGGGACCGTCCTCACTCCCCAACAGGCGGAGCAGGCTGTGAACGCGGGAGCTAAAGCTATCATAAGTCCCGGCACAAATCTTGAAACCGTGAAGTGGTGTATCGCCCATGAAATCCCTGTGATCCCCGGATGCGCCACCCCCACAGAGGTGGAAGCCTGCATGCGTTTGGGGCTCTCTCTAGTGAAGCTCTTCCCTGCCGAAGTGGTGGGAGGGGTAGCCATGCTGAAAGCTCTTCACGGCCCCTACTCTTCTATGCAGTTCATGCCCACGGGGGGGATAAAGCCCCAAAACGTG
>URRG01000248.1 GCA_900550095.1 uncultured Oscillospiraceae bacterium | reverse complement strand
TCTTTCCAAGGAAAGACATTTAAAGTCTTTTTAAGTATTCGCTGTGAGGCAGATAATTTCAATCTTCTGTGAAAGGACGCATTTTGTTCCTCAGTGGATTCCGCCGCACGGACGCGCAGAATGCGGGAACTTTTAGTTTTTCCTGTTTTTTTGTGTTTTTATGAAAGCGTTTTGGGCAGAGTATGAGAAGATATCATAATCCTATTGACAAAGTGGGTTTATGGGTTTATTATGAATTTAAACCTACTTATCAAATGGGTTGTATAAAGAGGCTGTGCGGCAAAATCCGGAAGGGATATTGTGGGCGGCCGTCTGGTTGCAGCCGGAATGGAGGACGCTATGCCGAATACATTGCTGGAAGTAAAAAACCTTACTGTGAACGTGGAAGAAAAGGAGATCCTCCACGGGGTTGAGCTGCAGATACAAAAAGGGGAGACCCATGTTCTGATGGGTCCCAATGGGGCGGGAAAATCCACTTTGGGTTTCGCCCTGATGGGAAGCCCCCGCTATGGAGTCACAGGAGGAGAAATCCGTTTTCATGGGAAACGGATCGAGGAGGAACCCGCAAACGAAAGGGCGAAGGCGGGAATGTTCCTCTCCTTTCAAAACCCTTTGGAGGTTCCCGGGCTCTCTCTTTCCTCCTTTATCCGCAGCGCCCTTTCCCAGAAGCAGGGAGGACGCATCCGCCTGTGGGAATTCAAAAAAGAGATGGAAAGGGCCATGGAGCTTCTGCAGATCGATCCTTCTTATGGGGAAAGGGATCTGAACGTGGGGTTTTCCGGAGGCGAGAAGAAAAAGTCGGAGATCCTGCAGATGCTGCTGCTCAAGCCAAGTCTGGCTATTCTGGATGAAACGGATTCCGGCCTGGATGTGGATGCTGTCCGCACCGTATCCCAGGGCGTAAAGGAATATCAGAAGGATGGGGATCGAGGCCTTCTCATCATCACCCACAGCACCCGCATCCTGGAATCTCTCCGGGTGGACCGTACCCATGTGATGGTGGACGGCAGGATCGTCAAATCGGGGGACGCCTCTCTGGTGGAGCAGATCAACCGGACGGGCTTCGAGCCCTTCCTGCACGAAGCGGCAGTCTGAGAGAGGCTTCCGGAAGGGGGAATCGCAATGGAAGAGAACAGAGAGAAGACCTATGTGGAGGATATAGACAGAAGCGTTTACGATATCAAAAACGACGAGAAGGATGCGTATCGTTTGCAGGAAGGGCTTACGCCCGCCGTTGTGGAGCAGCTTTCCAGAGAAAAAAAGGATCCGCCCTGGATGGAGCTTTTCCGGCTTCGATCTTTGCAGATCTACAACGGTATGGCGGCGCCGGACTGGGGGCCCTCCCTGGAAGGGCTGAATATGGATGAAATCGTCACCTATGTGCGGCCCAACACCCGGATGACGGCCAGATGGTCGGAGGTGCCGAAGGAGATAAAGGATACCTTTGAACGGCTGGGGATCCCGCAGGCGGAGCGGAAATCCCTTGCGGGGGTGGGAGCCCAGTATGACTCCGAACTGGTGTATCACAATGTCCGCCAGGAGGTGGCGGAGCAGGGTGTGGTCTATATGGACATGGAGGGCGCTCTGAAGGGCGAATATGCAGAAATGGTGCAGAAGCATTTTATGAAGCTGGTAAAGCCTACCGATCATAAATTTGCAGCCCTTCATGGGGCCGTGTGGTCTGGGGGCTCCTTTGTATATGTGCCGCCGGGAGTTTCGGTGACCATCCCGCTTCAATCCTATTTCCGTCTGAACGCCCCGGGAGCGGGCCAGTTTGAGCACACGCTGATCATTGTGGACGAAGGCGCGGATCTGCATTTTATCGAGGGGTGTTCGGCGCCAAAATACAATGTGGCCAACCTGCACGCCGGCTGTGTGGAACTCTTTGTGCGAAAGAACGCGCGGCTGCGGTATTCCACCATTGAAAACTGGTCGAAAAATATGTATAACCTGAACACCAAGCGGGCTCTGGTGGAGGAAGGCGGTGTGATCGAATGGGTTTCCGG
Source organism: uncultured Oscillospiraceae bacterium (assembly GCA_900550095.1). Classification (GTDB taxonomy): domain Bacteria; phylum Bacillota; class Clostridia; order Oscillospirales; family Acutalibacteraceae; genus UMGS1264. The sequence continues at coordinate 2,302 of URRG01000248.1, read as the reverse complement.
CTCCTTCGGTTCCCATGTTTCCTACCTATACCCCATGAGCATCCTCAAGGGCAGAGGGGCGAGGATGGAATTCACCGGCATCACGTTCGCTGGGAAGGGCCAGAATCTGGATACGGGGGCCAAGGTGGTGCACAGCGCCCCTGAGACCACCTCATATATGAATACGCGCTCCATTTCAAAGGATGGAGGGATCAGCACCTTCCGCAGCTCGGTGGTGGTGACGAAGGATGCGAAAAAGAGCCGTTCGGCTGTTTCGTGCCAGTCTTTGATGCTGGATTCCGCTTCCCGGTCAGATACCATCCCCGCTATGGATATCCGCACGCCGGATGCGGACATCGGCCATGAGGCCAAGATCGGCCGGATCAGCGACGAGGCTGTGTTCTATCTGATGTCTCGTGGAATCAGCGAGGAGGATGCCAGGGCCATGATCGTCAGCGGCTTCGCGGACACCGTCTCCAAGGAACTTCCTCTGGAATACGCCGTGGAAATGAACAACCTGATCCGGCTGGAAATGAAGGGAAGTATAGGATGACCGTATTTCAGATAGGACGCGAAGAGAAAGGAGGCCCGGCTTTATGGGGCGGGGACTTGATATAAAGGTGAACAGGCTGCCGGCCATGACATGGAACTGGCTGAACATGAACCAAACAGACCTTTCACAGGTAGAGGCAGGGGACCCATGGCTCCCGGAAATAGAAGGGGTACAGCCGGAAAGAGGAGAAGCAGGCGGAGATTTTTCCTCTATTGCAACCGGAATGGGGCCGGATATGGACCGACTGGCTGAAAGAGCCGGGAACGAGCCCCTTCGTTTCCGCGCTGCGGCGGGCAGGGAGCAGGAAACGGTCCGGCTTCGGTTCCCCTGCGAAGACGGGCTCAGGGCTTTCCGGCAGGTGGATATCCTGGCCGAGGAAAACAGCGCTCTGACCATTATTATGGAATATACATCGCCCTGGGAAGCGGGAGGGCTGGCTGCCGTTCAGACGCGGCTCCGGGCGGAAAAGGGAGCAAAGGTGCGCCTGATCCAGCTGCAGCTTCTGGGGAGCGGCTATACGGTGCTGAACGATATAGGGGCCGTCTGTGGAGAAGGCGCTTCCGTGGAAGTGCTGCAGCTCTTTCTGGGAGCATCCCGAACCTATGCGGGCCTGAAGGCGGATCTGCGGGGAAAAGAGAGTTCCCTGGAGGCCGGGATCGGCTACCTGGGCCGCAGGGATCAGATTTTTGACATGAACTATGTGGCCGAACATCTGGGAAAGAACTCTGTGAGCTCCATCCGGGGGGAAGGCGTTCTCCGGGAGAACGCATCGAAACTTTTCAGGGGGACCATCGATTTCAAGACGGGTTCTTCCGGGTCGAAGGGGGACGAAAAGGAGGATGTCCTTCTGCTTGGAGAAGATGCGGTGAATCAGACCATCCCGCTTATCCTCTGCGCCGAGGAGGACGTGCAGGGGAATCACGGCGCTACCATCGGCAGGCTTGACGACGAGACGCTTTTCTATCTCTGTTCCCGGGGCATGACGGAGAAAGAAGCCCTGAATATGGTCGCCCGGGCCAAAATGGATTCCCTCAGCGGCAGGATCGGCGATCCTGCGGCGGAAGAGAGGGTGCAGTCTTATTTACATGAGGTGATAGTCCATGAAGCAGAGAACTGAAAACCCTTACAGGAAGGATTTCCCCCTTTTGGCCGCCGGCAGTACGGCCTATTTGGATAACGCCGCCACCAGCCAGCGGCCCGTCTGCGTTCTGGAGGCGGAACGGGAATTTTATTCCAAATACAACGCCAACCCCATGCGCGGGCTTTACGCTCTCGGCGTGGAAGCCACGGAACGCTGTGAAGAAGCCAGGGAAACGGTCAGAAGATTCATCCATGCAGCTTCTGCAAAGGAGATCGTCTTTACCCGGAACACCACAGAGAGCCTGAATCTGGTGGCCTATAGCTATGGCTTTTCCAAATTGAAACCGGGGGATGAGATTCTGGTGGGTATTATGGAGCATCACAGCAATCTCATTCCCTGGCAGATGGCAGCCCGGCAGACGGGAGCGTCCCTGAAATTTCTGGAGTGCGCCCCCGACGGTTCCATAGCGGAAGAGCATCTTCAAAAGGCTTTTTCAGAGCGCACCAGACTGGTGGCCGTTGCCCATGTTTCCAACGTGCTTGGGCGGGAAAATCCTATTTCCAGGATTGTGGCCATGGCCAGGGAACGGGGAGCCGCAGTCGTGCTGGATGCGGCTCAGAGTGCGCCGCATAAAAGGATTGACGTGCAGGCGCTGGATGTGGATTTCCTGGCTTTTTCCGGCCATAAGC
>URRG01000247.1 GCA_900550095.1 uncultured Oscillospiraceae bacterium | reverse complement strand
CGGGAAGCTCCAAAACCTCTTCTACGCTGAAGGGCCGCGTTTCAAACGCTGTCAGTGTGGTGAAATCCACAGGGGTAAGCTCCTGCTCTACATCCTCTTCCAGGACGGCGCCGGTTACGTTGCACTCTCCGCTGCAGACCACCTTAGCACAGAGGGAAAAGGCCCCATGGATATCCATCCGCCTGGAATTGGCCGCACGGCAGTTGATATACTCCACGCGGGTGCCTGCGGAAATACAGCCGTTGTCCGCAGGCTTTTTCAGCTGAATCGCTACAGAGAAAGATTCCGTGTTTTCACAGCATCGGACAGTAACGCCTTCCGCGTCCAGATAAAATACCTTAACGAGACAGTTTCCGTCCAGTTCCAGCCGATCACCTGTAATTCCCCTCCCCGTTATCCGCGGATACATCTGGCATTTCAGAATCTTCTGGATATCCGGGCAGTAATCCGGAAGGTTGATCGTCATATCCACAGGCTGCTCCTGGCTTGAATCGTATACGACTTCGCTGGCGCTCAGCAAAGTCTTTTCCAGTTTATACTCCATAAAGGCAGTTCCTCCCTGTTTCAGTTCTATCACAATGGTATTCGGCCCTGGATAAAAATATGTTTTCTAAGACAATATTTCCTGCTCCTACCGGCTCCGGAACGGAAATATGCCCTTTTTCACTATATATGCGGAACCTTTAGGAAAAAGAAGTCAGGCAAAAAGAAAAGAGCCCCTCCGCCGCCGGAAGGGCCCCATCAAAAGCCTGATCTCAGTTCAGACCTCGGCTTTTTTGATTTTAAACATCTTACGAAGGAGAAAATTCGTTACGCCTGTGCATCTGACCACAACGATTTTCATTATGTACCCAACCTTTCTCGATTTGTTCAGGAGCGAATCAGAGCCAGCCCCAGGGAAACGATGATCACGGCAGCCATAAACAGGATCAGGCTTGTGGGGCAGAAACAGGAGAGGATCAGCCCAAGCCCAAAACAGACGGCATGCTGCGCCCTTGGGCGGCATTTCATTCGTTTCATACGTTCTCACCGCCGTTCCATCCGTTACACTATCCAGTATATACGTGTACGGCCTGTATGGTTCCTGTTTTGTGACGAAACATCCCGCATCCCCACAGCAAAGGCCGCCGGTCTCTGCGCAAGAAACCGGCGGCCGTCCTATTTCAGAAGGATGCATATCGTCCCACCCGCTCACTCGATCACGGATTTTCCATCAATACCATGATAAGAGCGTTTCCTTCGTGCACCAGAACGACAGCTTCCTCCTCTGTTATCTCATTGCTGACGCCCATAGGAGACGCATCCGTATAAAGGGCGTGCTTTGTCAGCGGATACAAAAGCCCCGTATAGCTCACCACACAGCGGTGGCACGCAAAAGGAAACACAGACACCGTTTTTCCCTTCAGCTGCCGGAGAGTGAGCTTTCCTCCAGAAATGTAAAAAATACGAGTAGAAGCATCGGCCATCTGCCCTTTTCCGCCTTGTTGGTGGATGAACTGGAGTACGCAAAAATTAGCGAAAGTGTGATCCAGCCGTCCTCCCAAAACACCGGCGAGAACAATATTTCCATATCCCTTCTCCAAGGCGAGCTTTACAGCGGCCATGGTATCCGTGTCATCTTTCATGGCTGGAAGGCGGACGCATTCCACATCGGCAGGAACTCCTCCCTGCAGGGAATCGAAATCCCCCACGATCAAATCGGGCTTTACGCCGCACCGAAGGGCCAGATCCGCTCCTCCGTCCGCACAGATAATATACGGGCGTTCTCTTATAAATTCCTGGATATACGACACGTCCGCCACAGGAGCGGAGCCCAGAATCAAACAAGATTTTATTTCAGCTGCCATTCCTTGATATCCTTTACTTCGTTATACATTGAAACATAGCTGTTATGCCGGGAAGGACTGATCTCCCCGTTCTCTACCGCTTCCAAAACAGCGCATCCCTTTTCCTTTACATGGGAACAGGAAGCGAACCGGCAGGACTGCAGATAGGGAGAAAATTCCCGAAAACAAAACTGCAGCTCTTCTTTCCTCACCATGTTATACCGTTCTATCTGGATAAAAGAAAACCCGGGAGTATCCGCTGCGTACCCTCCCTCCACGGGCAAAAGTTCCACATGGCGGGTAGTGTGGCGCCCCCGCCCCAGCTTCTGGCTGATCTCTCCCGTTTCCAACCCAAAGGACGGATCGATCCTGTTCAGAAGAGACGATTTTCCCGCGCCGGTATTTCCGGTAAAAGCCGTGATTTTATCTTTTAGCAAAGAACGAACCGCCTCCACGCCTTCCCCGGTAACAGAGGATACTGTATAAAAGGGGATGCCGGCTTTTACATAAATTTCCCGCAGCCATTCCGCATCCTGGAGATCGGTCTTGGAAATCACAAGCACCGGCTCGATGCCCTGCGCCTCCGCGGCCGCGATCATTTTATCGATCACCAAAGTACTGGGCGCCGGATCACAAACGGAAACCACCAGAACCAGCTGATCCAGATTAGCGACAGGAGGGCGTACCAGCTGATTCTTTCGGGGAGCGATCTCCGAGATGGTCCCTGTTCCGTCTTCTGAAAGAGACACGCAGACCCAATCCCCCACCAGAGGAGACATATCCTTTTTTCGGAATACACCTCTGGCCCTGCACTCATAAACGATACCGGCGGCCTCCACATAATAGAAACCGCCGATGCCTTTGACAATTCTTCCCGTTATCTCTTTTTCCATCGCCATCCGTCCGGAACCTCCGTCAGTCTTCAGTCGGTTCGATGGGAACACCGGGCTCCGGAAGGCCCGAACCGGAATCCGTCCCAGATTCCGGGCCGGAAGGATCTGAGGAACCAGAGGACCCCGATTCAGGCTGTGAACTGGGCTCGGAGGGGGCAGGAGGATTATAGCTGCCCTGCCACGTTTGATCCGACGTTCCCTTTTCAAAGTTCAGCTTATAGACCGCCCATTTCTGTCCGTCTATTTCTATCGTAAGCTCCTTATCCTCCGCAATCTCAAGAGAAAGTTGCCATGTGCCGTTATAGGAAGGATTCATGGTGGATTCATCCACCAGTTCAGAACCAAGATACGCTTTCACATGCACATCCGTCGCAGCATTATCCGGCAGTTTCACGTTGACTTTAATTGTTTTGGGATTCATCTTGCCGGAGCTGTATACCACGTTGACCTTCGTTCCTTTTTCTACCTTTATACCAGGCAAAGGAGATGTTTCGATAATGGTCCCCTCCGGCTTTCCCGTATCGTCTTTCGCTACGGCGTCTCCGAGCTCAAGCCCCATGCCCATGAGGAATGTGCGGGCGTCGTCCACATCCATGCCGATCAGCTGAGAAGGGATCTCCACCTTGTCTCCTTCCGTAGAACCGCTCACATACAGCTTCACGGTCACACTGCTTTCCGCCACGGAAGTACCCGCCGGGGGATCCGTACGGATCACACGGCCTTCTTCTACAGTATCATCTGCGACCTCTACCACTGTGCTCTGCAGATTATATTTCTCAGAAAGCTCCCGGGCGGCATCTTCTGCCGTATAATTGGAAAGATCCGGTATTTCCACCATCTTTCCGCCGCTGTTCACATAAAGAGTGACTTCAGTGCCTCGATGCACTTTTACTCCGGGCGTCGGCTTCTGATCTAAGATCTCGCCTACCTCCGCATCGAGATTTTTCTTGCTGTCATCCTGCTTGAAGACGAATACATCCTTGTATTCCTCGTTCTCCAGAATATCTGCAATGGACTGACCCACAAAATCCGGAACCTCTACGTCGCCCTCTTCGTTTCCATTGAAGCTGCGAATCAAGGCCGCCACGCCTAACGCGATACCCACGATGAGAAACGCAGCCAAAATGCCGATCCCCACAAGCATGGCTTTACTCTTTCTGCCGCTGCTGTGCTGCTTGTCGAGAACCTCTTCATATTCAAAATTATCGCCGTATGCCGGGGCATCGCCGCCTTTTACTGTATTGATCGCGTTTGCATACTTGCCGGGCGTATCCTCAGAAAAATATTTATACTGGAAAACGATGCTGGGATTCCGTTTAAAGGCTTCGATATCCGCCAGCATCTCCGCCGCCGACTGATATCTCTGAGCTGGGTTTTTCTGCATAGCCCTGAGGGTGATCTCTTCCAAACCATCGGGAATGGCCGGGTTGATATCTTTAGGAGGCCGCGGGTCGGCCTGCATCTGCATGATAGCTACCGAAACAGCGTTATCGGCTTCAAAGGGCAGCTGGCCTGTGAGCATCTCATACAACATGACGCCCACAGAATAGATGTCGGCCTTTTCATCTGTAAGATCGCCTCTGGCCTGCT
>URRG01000246.1 GCA_900550095.1 uncultured Oscillospiraceae bacterium | reverse complement strand
GGAGCCACAGGCGCTACCGGTGCAACAGGTGCAGCTGGAGCCTCCGTGACCGGAGCCACCGGCGCTACGGGACCCACAGGGCCAACAGGGCCAACAGGTCCCACAGGCCCCGCCGTTACAGGGGCGACAGGAGCCACCGGCACAGCCGCCACCATCCAGGTGGGAAACGTCACCACAGGAGAACCTGAGGAAGGCGTCAGCGTCACCAACAGCGGCACAGGAGAAAACGCCGTCTTTGATTTTGCCATTCCCAGAGGCGCTACCGGTGCTGACGGGGCTACGGGGCCCGCGGGCGATACCGGACCGGCAGCCACTATTCGGGTGGGAAGCGTTACCACCGGCGATCCCGGCACGGAGGCTTCCGTTACCAATAGCGGCACAGAACAGGAGGCCGTCTTGGATTTTGTAATTCCCCGGGGCGAAGCAGGAGGCGGCCAGCCTTTAGAGGTCCTTGCCTCTTACACCACGCCCTCTCAGACCGCAGCAGACGGCGGCTCCCTTCTGTTTCAACAGAATTCCACGGAAGTGGGAACCGCTATCAGCCATGCAAACGGTTCCGATACCTTTACGGTCGGGGAACCTGGCGTTTATATGGTCACTTTCAACGGCTCCTTCTCCCCTGCGGCAGGTGCGGCTTTTCCTCTAAATCTCGTTTTGAGCCTCAATCAAAACGGCTCGGCTCTTCCCGGTGCCACCCTGCGCCATACCTTCCACATCTCCACTGAAAATGTGACGATCGCCTTGACCGAACCCGTTACCGTCACCGGCACGTCCACCTTTACGATTACGGGCAGCGGAGGAAGCTACACCTACAGCGACATCGCCCTCTCTATGCATAAGCTGGGGACGCCGTAACTGCTGGAAAGCGTCCCTTCCTCTTTCCTTCCCGCAAAAAGGCAGCACTAAAACCGAAATACGACTCATAGCAGCGGCCCGGCTTCTCTTCTGAGGCCGAGCCGCTTACATAAAGGGAGGTTCCGCCGATGATAGAGATCAGCCTTTGTATGATCGTAAAAAATGAGGAAGACGTTCTGGCCCGCTGCATAGAAAGCGTCCGGGGAATAGCGGATGAAATCATAGTAGTGGATACCGGCTCCAGCGATACCACTGCTCATATCGCTGCTCAATACGCCACAGTCTACACCTTCCCCTGGAAAGACGATTTTGCCGCAGCCCGCAACTACTCCTTCTCCAAGGCCACAAAGGATTATATTTTCTGGCTGGATGCAGACGATATACTTTTGGATGAGGACAGAAAAAAATTTCTGGAGCTGAAAAGCTCTCTCTCCCCAGAAACCGATATGGTGATGATGAAGTACAACGTATCCTTTGACAAAAATGGAAATCCCACTCTTTCCTATTACCGGGAAAGGCTTCTCCGTCGGAAAATGGGATATCGATGGATCGGCGCCGTTCATGAAGTGATCCCCCAGGAAGGTCACATTGTATATTCCGATATCGCCGTCACCCACCGTAAGCTGCACCCCTCCGACCCGGACAGGAACCTGCGCATATTTGAAAGGCTTCTGAAGGAAGGGGAGACTTTGGATCCTCGCCAAGAATTTTATTATGGACGGGAGCTCTATTATCACAGCCGTTGGGAAGAAGCTGCTCGGGTATTTACAGCTTTTTTAAATGAAGGACGTGGTTGGAAGGAAAACTCCATCAGTGCCTGCATGGATCTCTGCCGCTGCTTGGAAAAACTTGGCCGGCGTGAGGAAGCCCTGCTCACACTTTTCCGCAGCTTTCTTTACGATCCTCCACGGGCGGAGGTCTGCTGTGAAATCGGCCGCCTGCTTATGGAAAGGCAGGAATACATGTCTGCCATCTATTGGTACGAAGCGGCTTGCCAATGCAACCCTGAACAGGCGGAAGCCTCCGGAGCATTCGTTTCTCCGGAGTGCTATGACTTTATCCCTTTTATGGAACTCTGTGTCTGCTGGGACCGGCTGGGAGATCACCGGAAGGCTTACTCCTACCATAAAAAAGCCCAGGAACTTCGTCCAGAAAGCGCCGGAGTCCAGCATAATGAAGTCTATTTTGCTTCCCATTTTCCAGATCTTCTTCATTCGCAGGAATGAAACGGCAAAGAAAAAGAGGCGGAACATGTCCGTCTCTTTTCCTTTTGTAATGAGGCTACCGGTCAAGTACCCCTTCATATGTATGTCCTCTGCGATCCGCCAGCATACCTTTCAGCGGCCCCCTGTTTTTCCCATATTCCACCGCCTCAGCGGGCAAGGAGAGCAAACCGCTCTGGGTTATGGAGCCAAAAAAAGGAACACATACGGAAAGCCTCCCGTTTTCCGCCTCCTCTGCAGAAAGAAGCACACAGGAGCCAATTTCAGAAGGCCCCAGTACCAGCCTGTTTTTTCCCAAAAAGAGCTCATATTCACCGTTTTCCTTTCCCAAAAAAGAGACGGGAATTCTCTCAATGGCCTTTTGGGAAAAGCCCTTCCGTTTTTCGTGGACTAGATAGGTAAGCCTGCCGGACCAAGCCTTTAAAAAATGTTCCCACCGGTAACGCCTGCGGGCCGTTTCATTCTGCTCCCCATAGGGGTCCGCGGCTAGAAGCCACAGGGTATCCTCCTCCCTCTCATATCCGTAGAGAACCAGAAGATGCCCCGGCGTATTGCCGGGCGCATTCTCCAGATAAGGCAGCTTTGCATGATCAGGTTCGTTGGAATACCGGACGCTGACGCCCACCGGCCGCCCGGCCGCCAGCTCCCACAGGAGCTCTTCAGGAGGAAGATAGGCCGCCCAGGCCCGATAGCCCAGTTCCCCTGCCATAGCTGTGGAAAAGGACCAGTTTCCGTGGCCATCCATGGCGCTGTCGTAATTGCACCAGGCGATCTCCTCGGGGAGGAAATCATCCGTACCCCTGGCGGTCAGCATTTGAATCGTGACTGCGCTGCAGATCATCCGGGCGAACGCCGGATCCCGCAGAAGCTGGGAGCAGGCGGGAACCTCTGTTTCCGCCCGGAAAGGAAGATTCTGCGGCCAGGGAACGAGCCCGGCGGAATCCATATCCCTCTCCGGCTTCTCCACCGGAACCGTCAGCCCTAAAAGATACAAGGAGGGGGACTCCTTCTCCCCTGTAAACAGTACTCTGAACTGAAAGCGGAGGGCTTTTCTTCCGGAAAGAGACAATGTATCCGTATCCATGGAGATTCCCTCATCGGAAGCCTCCTCTTCTGTTATACTGCGGCTTTTTCTGTCTATGTGAGCGCCCCACATTCCCCAAGAATACCATTGGGACGGTTGTTCTCCACCTTCCCCCTGCCGCCAGAGCCTGAGCTGAATTTCTACTGAAGAGCCTTCCGGTGTGGAGCTGTTCCACGACGCCACCGCCTTTTGAAAGGGTCTATCCCCACATATGGGGCTCATGTAGATTCCGCTCCTGCAGCCCTCTTCCAATATCACACAGTTTCCATCCCAGCGGGTACCCTGAAAGCTTCCAGCCGCAAGCTTCTCCCCCTCTAAGAGCCAATAGGTCTTTTCCATATATCCTCTTCCTTTCTATTTCTCTAAATCCTCCAAAATGATGAATCCTAAATCTGAATGGAACTTTCTTTTCAAGTAGTTTCTTGCAGTCTTACCGTCTTCTTTCCTCCTGCAGGAGCTTTTCCTCTCTTCGTTCCTCTTCCTCCCGAATGAACATGACACCGAATCCCGCAAGCAAAAGAAGGACGCAGAGAAAAACAGCGGAAACACCCATAATGGAGGATGCTTTATTCCCCAAAGCCGCCCCCGCTGCAAATGTGAGGATCACAACACAATACAGCAAACTTTTATTCCGCATATTCTTTTCTCTGCCGTCAAAATACCGGAACAGCATCTCCATAGCGCTGCGCAGGTTCCCAGTGCACATAGTCGTGGCAAAGGCATTGCCGTGCACCTTGCGGAAGCTTTCCACCTGAAGGGCGCAGGCAAAAGAAACGCAGATATTGGCCGCCCAATTCATGGATACGGGCATGAAACCCACCGCTCCCAAAATAGCCGCCTCTATCAGAAGAGCCGCTTGCCTCCAGTGCAGGCCCGCTCCGCCCCAGCGCCGGATCAGCTCCGCTATCAAAATGCCGGATGCAAATGCCAGAATCGGAGCCAAATACCCCAAAGCGCTCTGCCAGGCCCCTTCGGATATACCAATTCCCAAAAGGACGATATTGCCTGTCTGAGCGTTTGCAAACACACCGCCTCTCGTCACATATGTATATGCATCCAGAAAGCCGCCTGTCAGGGCCAAAAGCAGGGCTAAAGGAACAGAATCCGACATCTGCCGCCGGGTTGTAAGGATCCTCTTTCTTTTCTGCTTTTCCGTCCCTTCCTG
>URRG01000245.1 GCA_900550095.1 uncultured Oscillospiraceae bacterium | reverse complement strand
CGTAGGTATGCCCTATGTGGGAATATGGGCGCGCCTTTCACATGCCGGCCCTGAGGGGCCGCATAGACGAAGCAAAACAGATCGCAGAAAGGCGGCGCGGGCAGGAGGATTTTTCCAGCCGGGCGCCGTGCAGATGTACGCAGAATTTATTTCATAAAAAGTGAGGGAGAAGCAATGTCCAACAGATTATTCCAGGGTGTTATTCACCAGATGCGCGATGCTATTGACCGCACCATCGGCGTAGTGGATGAAACGTCGGTCATCATTGCATGCAGCGAGTTGGGCCGTATCGGCGAGGTGAACGAAAGCGTTACAGCCGAGGTCATGGCGGCTCCCGGAACCTTCGTTGTAAACGGGTATACGTATAAATCGTTCGGTAACAGGCCTAGGCCGGAGTATGCCGTGTTCGTGTCCGGCAACGATCCGGAAGCGGGGCGGTATGCGTCCCTTCTGGCGGTTTCCCTGGGCAGTATCAAGCAGTATTATGATGAGAAATACGACCGCGGCAATTTCATCAAGAATGTTATCCTTGATAATATCCTGCCGGGCGATATTTATCTGAAGGCCCGGGAGCTGCGGTTTACCTCCGATGTGAGCCGGGTATGCATGCTCATTAAGATCATCAACAAAACGGATGTGGCCGTTTACGATGTGGTGCAGAATCTCTTCCCCGACAAGAGCAAGGATTTTGTCATCAATATCAATGAGACGGACATTGCACTTGTGAAGGAAATCCGCCCGGGCATCGAACCAAGGGATCTGGATAAGCTGGCCGGTTCCATTGTGGATACCCTCTCCAGCGAGTTTTATACCCATGCGGTGGTGGGTATAGGCACCACTGTGACCGGTGTGAAGGATCTGGCCCGTTCCTTCAAGGAAGCGCAGGTAGCCCTGGAAGTTGGGAAGGTTTTCGATACGGAGCGCCCCATTATCAGCTACGACAATCTGGGCATCGCCCGCCTGATCTACCAGCTGCCCACTACTCTCTGCGACATGTTCCTGAAAGAGGTCTTCAAGAGAGGCTCTATCGAATCCCTGGATCATGAGACGCTCTTCACCATCCAGCGGTTCTTTGAAAATAATCTGAATGTGTCCGAGACAAGCCGGAAGCTTTTTGTCCACAGGAATACGCTGGTCTACCGGCTGGAAAAGATCAAGAAGATCACAGGCTTGGATCTGCGGGAGTTTGAGGACGCTATCGTCTTTAAGGTGGCGCTGATGGTCAAGAAATATTTGTCTTCAAATCCTGTGAAATTCTGACAAATTCAGAGAGAAAGCCGGATTTTTTCAGAAAATTACAAAATAGTTACAAATTAATTCTTAAAAGTAAAAACAATAACGGCACACGTTGGTATCATGGAAGAAAACCGGCGTGTGCTGTATTTTTTGCGCCGCATTGAAGAGAACGCTTCAAGCATACCGGAAAAACAGTCCTGAAAAGCTGCCGGGAAGTGCTGGAAAGTTCCCCGGGCGTGTGTTGAAAAATGGTGTGCGGAACGTTATGCTGGGAGATTGCCTTTGGATGCTGTGCCCGGACCGGCGCGCCGGCAGCCGGCGTACGGTGCGGATGTATAAGGTATGCCAAGCGCCGCCCGCGATAAGCGGGAAACAGAGAAGAAAAAGGAAGAAAACAGAAAAAGGTCATCGGAAGTAAGGAAGGGCCGCAGGAAGGCCTGTGGAAGACGGAGAGGATAAGCGTGATACAATTTAAAAATGTGAGCAAGGTGTATGCCAACGGCACACACGCTCTGACGAATATAAATATGGAGATCGACCAGGGGGAATTCGTATTCATCGTGGGTTCCTCCGGAGCAGGAAAAAGTACGTTTCTGAAGCTGATCATGTGCGAGGAACAGCCCACGGAGGGGGAAATTGTCATCAACGATACGGTGATCACCGATCTTCCCCGCCGGAAGGTGCCCTATCTGCGCAGAACCATGGGGATCGTCTTTCAGGATTTCCGCCTGATCGATTCCATGAGCGTATACGACAACGTGGCTTTTGCCATGCATGTGGTGGGGGCTACTCCCCAGGAGATCCGCAGGCGGGTTCCCTATATGCTGAGCCTTGTGAACCTGCAGGAAAAAGCAAAATGTAAGCCCAAGGAGCTTTCGGGCGGTGAGCAGCAGCGCGTGGGGCTGGCCCGCGCGCTGATCAACAACCCCAAGCTGATCATCGCGGACGAGCCCACGGGCAACGTGGATCCCGCCCTTTCCTTTGAGATCGTGGATCTTCTGAGCGAAATCAACCGCCGGGGGACGACGATTTTGATGGTAACCCACGAACACGGCCTGGTGAAGCATTTCCATCGCCGGATTGTAGAAATACAGGGGGGCCGCATTGTGGCCGATACGGGAAAGGTGGAATCTTCTGATGAAGCTGAGTAATCTGCGCTATCTCCTGAAGGAGGGCGCTAAAAATATCTGGACGAACAGGACCATGAGCTTCGCTTCCGTGGCGGTGCTGGTTTCCTGTCTGCTGCTCACGGGAGCGGCCATCCTGCTTTCCATGAATATCAATTCAGCCATGTCCAGCGTGGAAGGGAACAACTCCATCAAGGTCTACTGTCAGCAGGGGCTTCCTACGCTGAAGTCGGTGCAGGTTGGCGAGGAGATCATGAAGCTGGATAATGTGAAGAGCTGCGAGCTTATCCTGAAGGATGAGGCCGTTGAGGAAATGATGGATTCTTTGGGGGACAACGGCACAGTGCTGGAAAGCCTTCTGGGCGACGAGAATTTTCTGCCGGACGCCTACCGGATCTCCATGGAGGATCTCTCCAAGTACGACGAGACGGCCGCTTCCATAAAGGCCATCGACGGGGTGGACCAGATCATAGATTATCAGGATGTGGCCCAAAAGCTCACGGATCTGGATAATATGGTTTCTACAGCCGGACTGTGGATCGTGCTTCTTTTGAGCCTTGTGTCTTTGTTTATTATTGCCAACACTATACGTGTGGCCATGTTCAGCCGGCGGCTGCAGATCAGCATTATGAAATCTGTGGGCGCTACCAACTGGTTTATCCGCCTGCCGTTTATTGTGGAGGGTATTCTGATCGGGCTGGTGTCAGGTTTATTGGCCAGCCTGCTTCTCAATATCGTTTACCAGAACGCCTTGGGAGCTCTGGCGGGCATCAACATTTTTGATCCAGTGGAAATCGGTCCTCTTCAGGGAAGGATCACGCTTCTCTTTATTCTTGCGGGCGTGGTGTTCGGCGCTTTGGGCGGTATGATTTCCATCACCCGGTATCTGCGCAAAGAGGGAAGCGGATTCTCCATCTTTTAAAGGGGACTTGACCGGAACAGCCTGCCTATAAAGAGCATGGAAGCAGGAGCGGGGGAACCTTTGGGCGTTTCCCGCGAATAGCATATAAAAACAGAGGGGAAAGTTTGCCCCCAACTGCCGAAGGAGGAGTCTTTGCATGAAACAGACCGCGTCCCGCAGGATCCGAAGAGCGGGAAAAACGCTGACAGCCCTTGTTCTTGCCTTTGCGCTTATCGCAGGCCCCGGCTATCCGGCAGCGCCGGAGGCGGAAGCCGCCAGCCTTTCCGACCTGCAGCAGAAGCAGAAGGAACTGAAGGAAAAACAGGCGGAAAACCAGGAAAAGCTGGATCAGCTGAAGGAAGACGCTTCCAAACAGAAGGAATATAAGGAGACGCTGGATGCGCAGATCGATAACTTGGAGGCGCAGATCAGCGGCCTGAACAGCCAGATCGCCCAGATGGATTCAGAGATCAAGGAAAAGAACAGCGAGATTGCGGATAAACAGAAATCCATCGACAAAAACATGGAGCTACTGAAAGAACGTCTCTGCGCCCTTTATATGATGGGGGAGGCCAGCAACCTGCAGCTGATCCTGAGCTCGGACAACGTAATGGACATGGCCGAGAAGACGGAGATCATCCGTATGATCTCGGAGCACGACACCGCGTTGGTGCAGGAGCTTTCGGCGGAAATGGAGTCTATCTCTGAGCAGAAGAAGGCTATTGAGGAAAACCGTGGGAAGGTTGCGTCTGCGAAGACGGAGCTGGATGCAAAACAGGGAGAGCTCAATGAGCTTCAGGAGGAGGCCAACAGGGTCCTGCAGGAGCTGCAGGCGAAGGAATCCTCCGTGCAGAAGGAACAGGATAAGCTGGATAAGGAGATGGCGGCGGCAGAGGCCGCTATCGACCAGTGGTTTTTGGAGCAGGCCGCTCAGGAACAGCAGAAACCCAGCGGAGGCGGATCTTCCGGCGGGAACTCAGGCGGGAACAGCGGCGGTTCTGGCGGCTCCGGAGGAGCCAGCTATGAGGGTACGGGAAGCTTCATATGGCCGACTCCCGGCTATACGAACC
>URRG01000244.1 GCA_900550095.1 uncultured Oscillospiraceae bacterium | reverse complement strand
TGTCCTCCTGCGATAGCGATCACCGCCCCCTTCGGAGTTACGTCCTCAGGGAGAAGGACCTCCAGATAATACGGCTCAAAATCGGGACCGTGCAGCCAGGAAAAGTCCGGGTTTTCTGTGTATTCAGTGCGCATGGGTATCTTGCCCCGGGGCCAGAGATACACGCGCTCCGGCGCATCAGGGAGGGGGCGTATAGCGTCCCGAAACATTTCGAATATGCGGATAGAATGTTCCAGCTCCTCTTTTGTTTTGCTTTTGCGGGCTTTTTCATGCAATAGATAGAGGGCGCGGAGCTCGTCAAGAGGGTAGCGGGTCACATCGCTGAAAATGGGATTTGCCTTGTAGAGAGCGGGGGCCAGGGCTCTTTCGACTTCTTTTGCAGATAGGGCGGCGTTGCTTGTTCCCATAGGTTCTGTCTCCTTTCATGGCTTAAGAGGTATGATTATGCATTCCTGACAGGGGAATAGTAATAGCCTGTTTTCACCACATTTTCATAAAAACGGGCGGCGTCTTCCGCCGCATCTTCCCATATGCCCAGGTCATGGCCAAAGCCTGAGTGTATAATAAGCTTGCAATGCTCCAGGCATTTGGCGCTTCTGAGCATCAAATCCGGCCGGGAAATGGTATCCTCCATGCCGCCGATGATCAAAACAGGAATTTTAATAGCCCGCAGGGCCTCCTGCACGTTAGCCTCCGTCTGCAGGGCCCGGAGAGGCCTGCCGTAATCGATGGCCTTTGTCTCGGGGGATTCGTATACTTGCTCGTAGTCCCTTTGAGCCCGGAGGGCGGCATTGGCTTCGTCTTCCTCCTTCCATCTCGTAAGGATTCGTGGATCCTTCGAGGGATACCGAAAGCAGTGGGAGACGGTTTCCTTCCCCTGCATGTTCAGTGTGCGGAAGGAAGCTTTTCCCTCGTCTATATTGTGAGGACCGGGGACGGCGGCAAAAAAGCAGTGGAGCCGTTCCGGATAGTTCAGAGCTACGTGCCAGCCGGTCCCTGCGCCGTGGGAGGCGCCTGAATAGGCAAATTTTTCGATTTTCATCCGGTTTGCAAAGGAGATAACGTCCTTTGCAAACACATCGTACCAGTGGTCGCCATAGTCTTCTGTAATATGAGTGGAACGGCCAAATCCGCGGTTGGTCAGAAGATAGACATGGAACCCCCGTTTTGCCAGCTCCCGTTCCAGAGAATATTTCCCATGGCTCACCTGAGAGCAGATCACATACCGGTCCCCCTGCCCAAATTCTTCGTAATAGATGGAAATCCCTTCCTCAACTGAAATGGAAGGCATATGGCACTCCTCCTTTTATATAACTTTGAATTCTAATTTATATGCTAATAATGGCAGAGATTTCATAAGATGTCAATAAAAAAAATAAAGAGATTCTTCAAATTTTACAGTTTTAAACATCAAAGGCGGATTTTTCGTCCCTTATCCTATATTTAGAAAAACAGGAGGAAACTGTAACCGTGGTTTCCTCCTGTTTTCTGTTGTTTCCTGCTCGGTTAGGGTCTGGATAGTTTTAGATATTATTTCCTGAAAACAAGTTTTGCGAATTCCCTTGCGCTGTAGCGCCATACGGCCCACTCGTGATAGCCGGGCGTCACGTAGGAAACGATCCGGAAGCCCTTTTTCCTAAGGCCGGAGAGAAGGGGACCGTTGGAGGCCTTCATATCCTCCTGGTCGCCCCAGGAGACAAAGCAGAGGTCAAAGAGCTCGTTGAAGGCTTTGGGGTCTGAAAGAAGCTCGGTATAGTCGTCTTCCTCGTTTTTCACGATGAAATTGGAGCTGAAAAGGCCCACGGAAGCGAAATATTCCGGGTATTGGAACACGGTGCTCTGGCTTTGGAAGCCGCCCATGGAAAGGCCCGCCATGGCTCTGGCTCTTCGGTGGGGAAGGGTACGGTATTTTTTGTCGATAAAGGGGATGCAGTCCTTTACCAGCACATCGCCGATCTGCCCCCGGGAGTGATGGCCGGAACCATCGGGGAAAAAGGCGTAGCCGCAGTTCATCACCACGATCATTTCCTCGCACTGCCCGGAAGCCAGCAGGTTGTCGAGAATATAATGGATTTTGCCCTGCCAGATCCAGCCGGTTTCATCTTCGCCGCCGCCGTGCTGCAGATACCAGACGGGATAGCGCTTTTCCGGATGTTCCTCATAGCCGGGCGGGGTATAGACAAAGCAGTTCCGCATACGGCCTGTTACAGAAGATTTGTAGTAATCCATGCGGATGGTGCCGTGGGGCACATCCTGCAGAAGGTAAAAATCTGAATAGATATCGGGCATTTCAAAATAGTTCAGCACCCGGAAGCAGCCGTATCCATAGGGGGCCAGATCGCTGCAGGCCCGGTTGCCGTCCACATAATAGTCGTGATAGTGGAAACCGGGGCCGATGCCGGAAACGGTGCCCTCCCAGAATCCGTCCCCTCTGGGGGAAAGATCGTACCGGCGGGTCCCCATAGTGCCGCCTATCCCCGCCACCTGGACGCTTTTAGCGTTGGGAGCGTAGTAGCGGAAAACAACATCCCCGTTTTCCAGCACCTGCACACCGGTAGGTTTCGGCACATAACGGCCCATGGGGCGGCCTTTTTCATCCGTATCCAGCACCAGATCCTTCTCCACAGGGTCGAAGAAAAGAGCGTGGGAACGGAGGGTTTGGCTTTCAATGATATCTCTCTTTATGTCCATAATCGATTCTTCCTTTCACAAGTGTTTTTCCTGTTTCCGTGTTTGCCCCCTGCTCCGTTCTTTCAGTTTTTGTCCTGAAACAGGAGGGGCAGGAAGGCGTGAAGGCTGTAGCGCCAGATGTCCCAGCAGTGGTACCCTTCGTGGTGGTAGCCGGTGATGCGGGCCCCTGATTTCCGCAGCTTTTCCACTATAGGCAGGGTGCTCTCACAGTAGCCTTCCTGGTCGCCGCCGGAAATGAAAAACACCTTATAGGCAGAATTCACCCGTTTCGGGTCATTGAAAAATTCCGTGTAGTCGTATTCGGGCCGGGCGATGGGGAAACCGCCGCTGAACACGCCCACATGAGTGAAAAGCTCCGGATGCTTCATGCCGGAGAGGAAGGCCTGAGCGGATCCAAGGGAGAGGCCGGCTATGCCGCGGTTTTCCTTCCCGGAGATCACACGGTATTTTTTGTCGATAAAGGGAATGCAGTCTTTCGTGAGTTCCGCATCGAAGTCTCCGGGGAAGAAACGGGGATCTTCACCTTCTACGAAGGCATAGCCGCTGTTCATAACGATGAGCATCTCTTTGCATTTCCCTTCTGCCAGAAGGTTGTCGGCGATCAGGTTCAGCTTGCCCTGCCAGATCCAGCCGGTTTCATTTTCGCCCACTCCGTGCTGGATATAGAGAACAGGATATTGTTTTTCCGGATGCTCTTCATATCCGGGGGGAGTGTATACCCAGCAGGCTTTCATTCTGCCTGTGATGGAAGAACGGTACAGTTCCATGCGCACATCTCCGTGGGGGACGTCCTGCATAAGGTAAAAGGCGGAATCTTCCCCGGGCATTTCAAAATAGTTGATGGGGTAAAAGCAACCGTAGCCCACCGGGGCGTCGGGGTTGATGCAGCGGTTGCCGTCTACATAGTATTCATGGTAATGGAAGCCTTCGTGGATGCCGGGAACGGTCACGCTCCAATGGCCGTCTTCGCCCTTTTTCATATCGTAACGGGTTTTCCCCATGAAGCCGCCTATCCCCGCCACCTGGACGCTTTTGGCGTCGGGTGCGTAGAAGGTGAATTCCGTATCCCCGTTTTCATAGACCCGGATACCGGGCTTCACATCCACATACCGGATTGAGGGCATTTCGCTCCCTTTTCTGTCTATGACGGCCACCTTGTTGAGTGGGTCGAAAAACAGCATATGGGAATTGAGGGTCTGGTTTTCAACGATTTCCTTTTTAAGCGCTTTCAATACAACTTCTCCTTTCGGCTTCTTCCGGTCTCTTCGCCGCTCCGCGTTTCTAAACCGATTTTACGCGTTGGAGAAAAGACAGATGCAGAAGCTAAATATTTTGTCATTATAATTGTATTCTATTTAGCTAAATTGTCAAGAGAAAAGAGAAGGGGGTCTAAAATAAATAAGAATACAGCGGAATATATACAATAAAACACAATAAAATATATAAAAGTATTCAAATATATAAATGTTATCAAACAAAATAGCGAAAATATTTTGCTAAAATGGTTGACAAATCAAAAGCGTGCGCTTATAATACTGGTATTAGAAATACAGAAAGCATATGCCGGTATACCGGTGGAAACGCATGCGCGAAAATATATAGGTTATCGTTCAATGCTTTTTTCGACAACGATATAATAGGGATTGGATAC
>URRG01000243.1 GCA_900550095.1 uncultured Oscillospiraceae bacterium | reverse complement strand
CCCTTCCGCACTTCGCTTTCCCTTTCAACAATCCGGAAATTCAAGAAAATGGTATATAATCTTGCCGTTAGAAAAAGTCCCGCAACGCAACGGTTCTCTTCCGGCTGCCTTGAAACGTCTTCCAAACGTCTGACTGCCTAAGACCCCTTCCGCACTTCGCTTTCCCTTTCAACAATCCGGAAATTCAAGAAAATGGTATGTATGCAATGTATTTTCAAGCGGGAACATAATACCTTAGTCTTGCTGGCCCCTTATCTATTAAAATTGAAAATACATTTTGTAGATAAATCCAACATTCAGTTTACACTAATTTTATTCAATATTCAAGAAAAAATAACGAATTCTTAAAAATTTTTATTTAAGAATTACGACCTGATCTCAAATTATTTTTATTGCCACGGTTACTATGTGAATATCAGCTTTAATATATTTCAGTATAAATATCTAAAGGTAGAAATATACAATTCAACAGATAAAAAGAAAGAGGATATATGCCTTTTGTTGTACGCAATCCTCTTCTCGCTCAAAGATTCATAAATTCATTGATTTTCGCTTGTCCATATTGTACAATATATCCATTGTAAAAGTAAAGAGGCAAATGTCGAATGAAAAGTGACCGATTTTGAAGGCAAATAAGGCAAATTCAAATAGATCTATACCGATTTTGAATCTATTTTGGCTCCTGGAGGGACAAAACATGAAAAAATTGTGGAATAATACCTTTATACGGTATCTTTTGTCATACGCCTTGGTGTTGTTTCTGCCCCTGCTCGTTCTCGGAGGGGTTGTGAATTTTTACTTCATCAACTATTACATCGATTCTTCCCTTCAAAAAAATCTGGACATTCCCCGCCAGATCCAGTCCGCAGTAGATATGCAGATCACGCAGATGGATAATTTCTCCAACCAAGTGGGCGCCAACTCCAATTTTACCGCCCGGTATCTCAACGAGGGGATGACAAGCTATCTGACAGCGGTCAATACGCTCTCATCCTTTCAGTCTTCCAATGAATTTGTGGCCAATGTCTACTACTACCCCGGGGATTCCAACGGAACATATTACAGCCGGGGAGGGACCAGCAAGCCCCAGATCCTGTTTCAATCCATCAACCGGTATGAAAACCTGAGCGCGGAAGATTTCATCCGCATCGCTAAAAAAGGCCCCGCGTGGCTCGGTTACTCAGATGTACGCCTTTTATCCGGCCAGACTGCCTCGTATGTCACCTATATCCGCCCCATATACGGGAATTTTTCCAGTACAGAGAACCCCTTTCTGATCTATCAGATCGAGACGGGAACCTTTGAACGGATCCTGGGCTCTGTTGGAGATGGAAACGAGATCTATAAAATCATAACGAACCATGACGGCGACATCGTATACTCCTCTTTTCCGAAAAGCCAGGACGAGACCCTGGAATCCCTTCTTAAAAACTATGAGACAGATACGCAGAAGGTCGATACCGAACAATGGAGACTGGGAGATTTGGACGGGCGAGAAGTCTATGTAAACCGCAGCGAATCCCAAAGCGGCCTCACCTATTACACTCTCATCCCCACCGAAGTCATGCTGCAGGACGTCCACAATTTTCAGCAGATCTTCTCTCTTATATATTTCATTCTGGTCACGCTCGGCTTCCTTCTGGTACTCTTTGTAAGCCGTTCCAGCTATAAGCCTGTAAAAAAATTGGCAGAATGCATCCAAGAAAACGGGGCCGATACGCCTGCCAGCAGCAACATTATGGAAATGGCCGAAATGACTATACAAAAGCTCAGCCAATCCAGCCTGGAATACCGGCAGGAGCACCTTCTTCTCAACCTTCTGCGGGAAAGCGATACGGTGGCGACCGCCGAAGAGATACAGGCGGCCAAGCTGCAACTGGAGGGCCCCTATTACCGGGCCGCCATCCTGCGGGTCAACGCCCTTCCTGAAAAGGATTGGCCCCAAGGCGTCCGGCCTCCGGAGGTGCCGGAATATCTATCTCTTCTGCAGCGGGTGTTCAGCGCGGAAAAAACCTGTTACATCGTGGAATACATGGAGCGGAACTGTTTTATCCTCGTCTTTTCCGAAAGCGGCAGCGACCCGGAGGAATGCTCCGCCTATCTG
The DNA here is from genome assembly GCA_900550095.1 of uncultured Oscillospiraceae bacterium. Classification (GTDB taxonomy): domain Bacteria; phylum Bacillota; class Clostridia; order Oscillospirales; family Acutalibacteraceae; genus UMGS1264. Next base: position 2,246 of record URRG01000243.1, on the reverse strand, counting down.
CAGAGCTGCACAGATGCTCTGCAGGCCAGCTGCCTTCAGGGCTTCCTGTATGTGGGGAACGCATATTCCGCTCTGGATCTGCTGCGTCAATCCTTCCATGAAGCAAAAACGGCCTTTGTAAACCGGAATATCCAAAAAGAAACCACCGTATATTTCTACGGCATCCACCCCTCCGACGACAGCTTTTACCAGCACACCTACCCCACGGCGGATCTGGACGCTCTCTGCAATGCTATCGACCAGGACAATCCCATGCTGGTGGAATTCATGTCCACAGAGCTGCAGCGCCATATCGAGCATATCGCCGGGGACTCGTTCACCGTCCGATGCGTATGCTACGAAGCCATCAACCGCATATTCCAGGCTATGGATAAAAAATCCCCCGGATGGATGAAACGCGCCTGCGGCGATATTGTAAACAATCTTTCTATTTCTTCTGTGGAAGATTTAAAGCTGGTGCTTCAGACTTTGTGCAGCCAAGTGATCCTGGACATAAAGGCCAAGCCGGAGCGGCCCCGGAAGCTGAGCATGAAGGACGCCACCGCCTATATCGACTGTCATTTCTGCGACCCGGATTTCTCTGTGAAAAGCCTGGCCGCCGATTATAAGATGTCCGTTTCCAATTTCAGTCATCAATTCAAAACGTATACCGGAAAAACCGTCTCCGATTATATCAACCACAAAAAAATCCAGTACGCCAAGGAGCTTTTCCGGGAGACCGGCGGCTCTGTGGCGGAGGTGGCCTCCAAGGTGGGGTATTTCCATACCTCCAGCTTTATCCGCAAGTACAAGCAGGAGGAGGGCGTCACTCCTGGGGAATATCTGGAGCAGATCCGTCAAAAGGCCTCGTCCGGCAAGGAGAAGAAGGAAAAATAAATTGCCGGGGGAGTATTTTCCCACCCTCCCGGATCGCATAACCACATTTATAGTATTTTCATGAAAGCGAGGAGTGCAGCATGGAATTTCCCCTTCATATCCGGGATATCCGCGAGAGCGATCCCTTCATCCTGGCGGATGAGGCATCCCGTATGTACTACACCTACGCCGCCCGGTTCAACCCGGAGCGTTTTCCCGGCCAAAAGAAAAGCGGCGCCTTTTACGCTTTGGCCAGCCGGGATCTGATCCATTGGAGCGAACCCCAGCTTGTGTTTGAAAAGGGCGATTTCTGGGCCGATCTGGATTATTGGGCGCCGGAGTGCCACATCTGGAAAGGGCGCTATTATCTGATCTCCACCTTCCGGGCAGAGGGAACCTACAGAGCCTGCCAGTGCCTTGCAGCCGATTCTCCTCTGGGCCCCTTCAAGCCGGTGGGAAGCCGTCCGGTCACGCCTCCCGGCTGGCAGTGCCTGGACGGGACCCTCTATGTGGATACGGATGGGAAGCCCTGGCTGGTATTCTGCCACGAATGGCTGCAGGTCTGCGACGGGCAGATCGCCGCCGTCCCTCTTTCGGACGATCTGGGAAAGGCCGTAGGGGATCCCATCATCCTGTTCCGAGGTTCCGAGGCCCCCTGGCGCAAAAAGGACACCATTTTCGTCACAGACGGCTGTTTCCCTTACCGCTGCGCGGACGGAACGCTGCTGATGCTGTGGTCCAGCTTCAGCGAACGGGGTTACACTACAGGCTACGCCAGAAGCCTCAGCGGAGAGATCTACGGCCCGTGGGTGCAGGAGGAGCTGCCTCTCTATTCTCTGGACGGCGCCCACTCCATGCTGTTCCGCACCTTTGAAGGGCAGCTGATGATGTCCCTCCACAGCCCGAATATCCATCAGCATAAACGGATTCTTCTGTTTGAGATGGAGGAAACGGCCGGCAAGCTGCAGATCATAAATGAGGCGACGGGCAACTGGAACCAGCGCCTGAGCGACACCCCCGGCCAGGAGTACAAAAGCGCCGCTCCCTGTACCGAGGAACCCCGCTTCACGCGTCTGGCCTCCTATGACCGCAATAAGGGCTTCCCTCTCCACCCGCACCCGGAAAGTATAGCAGCGGAAAAAGCCGCGGCGGAAGCAGGAAAAACGCCCGGACCCGAAAACGCTGGAGAAAAAACCGGAGCATAGAGCAGCTTTTCCGTCCCATGTGCCAGAGTTCCAGCCGGCCTTTATATATGCGGCGAGCGGCAGGCACAGGCGGCGAATACCGCAATACCACATACGGTATACCATGCGCCGTGTACCGTTACCGTATGCCGGGTATGAAACACAAACTATGTAGAATCGTCTGATAACAGAACAAAAAGGAAAGAG
>URRG01000242.1 GCA_900550095.1 uncultured Oscillospiraceae bacterium | reverse complement strand
GTTCCGCCGCTTCGGACTTCTCCTCTGTCTTTTCCCCGGGAAGCCCCGCCCCCGGGAAAAAGGAAAGCTGCCCGGAAAAGAAGCGGATCTCCTCCGGCGAAAGGATTTCCAGCTTTCCGTATTCTCCATCGTAGCCGGGAACCCATTTCACCTTGCCCTCCCGGACGCGGCGGACGCCTTCCGCCACGCAGGGACCAGCGGCCAGATCAATATCTGAAAGGGAAGCTTCCCGCAGAATATGGAATTCCGGCCCCAGCTCCCGGAGAAGGGAGGAAAAGCGTTCCCCCGCCTTTTTGCTGGCGGCGGATACCCCTAGGGAAGCGCCGATCACTTCCGGCAGGGGAACCAGGCTTTCATAAGGCTTGGAGTTGGCGCGGTGAGCGCCCTCGGGCCTGTCCGCCAGCTCCTCCACCCGGTGGAGAACGCCGATGGTGAGCTTTTTCCCGCAAACGGGGCAGACGCCGCCAGCCCGGATGGCCTCAGAGGGGGTCAGGCACTGATGGCAGTTTCTGTGGCCATCCAGATGGTATTTACCCTCTTCTGGGAAAAATTCGATGGTGCCCTGAAAGCCCTCGCCGGTCTCTATGGCCGTTTTCAGGCCGGAATAGGAAAGTTCCCCCTGGATGCAGTTTGCCTCCCGGCCCAGTTTCTGGGGAGAATGAGCGTCTGAGTTGGAGACCAGCGTGTAGGAATCCAGGGCAGAAAGCCGCCAGTTCATGGGCGGATCCGAGGAAAGACCCGTTTCCAGGGCGTGGATATAGGGGGTCATATCCTCAAAGCATTCTTCAATGGTATCAAAGCCGGAAAAAGCCCCAAAAAGGGAGAAATGGGGCGTCCAGATATGGGCGGGAATCAGAAAGGCGGAAGGGCAGCAGGTGAGGACGATTTCAAACAGGTCGCGGCTATCCAGCCCTAAAATGGGTCTGCCGTCCGAATGGAGATTCCCGATGGCCTCCAGCCGTTTGGAAACGGTTTCTGCCTCGTCTATGCCGGGCAGAAGGATCACGTTGTGGATCTTCCGCACTTTGCCGTTCTTCTTATAGATGGAGCTGATTTCCCCCGAAACAACGAACCGGGGGAGAAGGGCTTCTTCCACAGAGCCGTCTTCCACCCGGAAATCCTTTTTCAGGGTGTAAAGCCCTTCTTCTGCAGGGGTGAGCCTCTCCCGAAGCATTTCCCTCCAGGCGGGGTGGGTGAAATCCCCCGTTCCCACAAGGCCGATCCCTTTCCGGCGGGCCCAGAGATCCAGATATTCCGGGATTCCTTCTTTGCTGGTGGCCCGTGAAAATTTGGAATGTATGTGAAGATCCGCAATATACATGGTGTTCCTCCGCTGGTATGAATATGGATAAAAACGCCCGAGGCCGGGTTCAGGGGCCTGCCGGGCAGAAGACTTCCGATTTTCTGTTCTTTCTATCATATCCTTTTTTTCGGCAGGATGCAACAGCCGGGCGGGATTCCGGGGAAAACAGACGCAAAAGCATGGAGCGAGAAAACCGGCCGGTAGGCTGCACTGCCTCCCGGCCGGTTTGAATCCTCTATAGAAAAACTTTTTTAGCGCCTTTTCAGCAGGACGCCTTTTGCAGGCATTCCTGCAGGTAAGCGGCGCTCTTTTTCAGGGTATCCGCATTGTTTTCCCAGTTTCCCTCCAGGCTGACGCAGCCGGAATAGCTGTTTTTCAGAAGGGTACGGAAATCCTCCTCATAGTCGGCGCCATCCCCGGGCAGGGGAGCCTTCCGGCTCACAGGGTGGGCGATATGGCAGTGGCGCAGCAGGGGAGCGGCCTTTTCCACAATGGAAAGCTCTTCCCCTTCCTGGGCCAGATGATAAAAGTCGCAGATGACGCCTCTGTTTCCCTGGGGCATGGAGCCGATCACAGAAAGGGTCTCCCCGATGGTATTGAGCCAGTTGCATTCGGCCTTGCGCAGAGGCTCGATGGCGATCTGAAGGCCGAAGGGGGCGAATATGTCCAAGGCCAGGGCGTAAAAATCCAGGAACTGCTGCTTCCCCTTTTCGAAGCCGTATTCCTCCGTAAGAGCCCTGGCTCCGCCGGAACCCAGCACAGCCACCCGGCAGCCCAGAGCGGAAAGCCGTTCCGCCGCCTTTTGAGCGTAGGCTTTGTCCTTTTCGGGGTCGCGCTCCCCATGGGCCATGGGCCAGTCCCCGGGCAGGAAGCAGTTGGCAGCCCTTACGGGAAGGCCGGTCTCCCGGAGCTCTGCAAGAGCCTGCTGAAAGGCGTCTTCCTCCATTAATACGATCTGCGTGATGTTGGCCTCCAGATACTGAAAGCCGCATTCCTTAAAAAGCGCCGCCTCCCGAAGGGAACCGCAGCAGCCGATTTCAATAGCGCACATTGGTGGTATACAACTCCTTTTTTATATTCGGCGGTCCGTCACATCTGCGGCAGGGCCACAGCCTCCCCGTTTTTCTCCCGGGCGGATTCATAGAGGCACAGCATGAGCTCCGCCGTATCCTTCACAGAGGAGGGGGGAATGGGGGGCTTTTCGCCCCGGCGCAAACGGCCGTAAAAATCATCGATACAGCGGCCGTGTCCACTGCCCCAGTAATCCTTCCCCAGGGTTTCCCGGCGGGCAAAGTCCTTTTCTTCCCGGCTTCCGTCCGTGTGGATCCATTCCACGCGGGTTTCTCCCATGCGGAGAGTCCCCTTTTCGCAGGAAAGCTCCAGAAGGACGGGGGAGTTGGCGCAGTAGGCGGTGGTGGCGTAGAACAGGGCGGGAACGCCGCCGAAATCTGCATAGGCCTCCATGGTGTCCTCCACCTCTATGACGCCCTTGAGATGATGGTTGGCGATCCTTGCCTCCGCCCAGTCCGCCCGGCCCAGAAACTGCACCAGCAGATCCAGAGTGTGGACGGATTGATTGATGAGCACGCCGCCCCCTTCTGTGGCAAGGCTTCCGCGCCAGCCGCTTTCGGTGTAATAGGCCTTATCCCGGGACCAGGTCACAAAAGCCCTGGCTCCCTGTATCTTTCCCATTTCGCCGGAGGAGAGGATCTCTTTGAGATACTGCACGCTGTCGTTATACCGGTTCTGGAAGCAGACGGAAAGGAATCCCCTCTTTTCCAGGCCGGAAAAGCGCTTCCACTGCTCCCAGGAGATAGCCGGGGGCTTTTCTGTGAAGACAGCCAGACCTTTAGCCAGAGCCGCCTCCGCCATGGGTACATGCAGATAGTGGGGCGTGCAGATGTGCAGGGCGTCCAGCTCTTCCTTTTCCAGCATTTCCTCCAGGGAGGAATAAGCCCGGCAGCCGTATTTTTCGCCCATAGCCGCGGCCCTTTCCGGCCGAATGTCCGCGCAGGCCGCAAGCTTTGCCCCGGGAAGCCGGTGCAGTGTTTCCCCGTGAACCTGAGCGATGCCGCCGCAGCCCACGATGCCGCAGCGGAAAACCCGATTCTGTTCCATTATGCTTTCGCCTCCCAGGAGAGTTCCTGTAAAATCGCCTTGAGAGAATCCAGGGCCAGCTTCCAGGTCTCCTTCTGGCTCATGGAGGTTTCCCGTTTTTTGGCGTTCTTTTCCAGAGACTGAAGCCCTGCGAAATTGGAGAGATGAGGCTCCAGAGAGAGGAAGCCGCCGAAGCCCTTTTCCTTGAGGCTGCCCAGAATGAGCTTTACCGCCCCGTCGCCGTATCCGGCGGGGACGACCATGCCCTTTTCACGGCTTACGTCCTTGATATGGATGTATTCGATATAGGGCTCAAGCAGGGAGTAGCATTCCAGAGTGTTTTCCCCGCACTCGATGAAATTGGCAAAATCGAACACCGCCTTGAATTTGGGCCCGGAAAGCTGCTCCATAATATCCAGGCAGCGGGGGCCGATATCCCCATAGATCCCCTTTTCGTTTTCGTGGAGCAGAACGATGTTTTCCTTTTCCGCGTATTCCACAAAACGGGAAAGCCGCTCTAAAACAGGGCCCCGGAATTCTTCCGCCGGTTTTCCTTCAGGGATATAGAAACTGAAGAGGCGGATATAAGGGGCGCTGAGGCTGTGGGCTGTTTCCACCACGCCTTTGAAGGCCTCGAAATGGGGCTCAAAATCATCCTCGATGGAAATTTTCCCAATAGGGGAGCCGATGGAGGAGACCTGTATCCCGGTTTCTTCCAGCTTTGCCCGGATTTCTTTTGTTTTTTCCCGGCTGAAATCCGCTACGTTTATGCCGTCCGCATTTCTAAGCTCGATATACCGCACGCCGAATTCCTGCATGCAGCGGAGCTGTTCTGAAAAATCTTCGGCCGCTTCGTCGGAAAAGCCGGTGATATAGATGGATGGGTTCTGCATATTCTGCGTCTTGATTTCCATTTTCTTTCCTCCTGATGGAACTGACAAAACCGCGCCCTTAATA
>URRG01000241.1 GCA_900550095.1 uncultured Oscillospiraceae bacterium | reverse complement strand
CAACATAAAATCCGTGATAAAGTGTTCTCTCAGCAAAAGGAGGGAGGAGTTCCAAGAGGAGAGATACCTCTTCTCCCTCCTCTTGGCTGCCTCTTTCTCCCCTTTCTGGGCAGTTCCAGAAAGGGGATGCCTCTGCGGCATAAGCAGATACAAGAGGTAGAAATATAATCTATAACGAAGGGGGGAGAACGTAGCAGAAAGAAATTCTATTCCCTTTGAGAAAAAGCTCTTTGCGCGTTAAATGAGCATTGCCTTAGGGCAAAACGATTGCTATATAAATCGATTGGAAAACCAGAAAGGTTTTCCTTCCATGGAGGTCTTTCTTTGTATTTGCAAATATTTACTATAAAATTTAAACGATTAAATTAAACTAAACGCCGGATTCAGGTTCGCAGGCTTCTACCGCGGTTTGTATCGCGCAAAAGCAAAGTGTTCCGGGCAAAACAAAAAGCCTGCGTATACACAGCGTATACGCAGGCTTTCTTTATGCTGTAAAAAGACAATTCCACTAAAAAGGCTGTATTACAGAACACCGGTGTGTTTTCCACATCGATTATATTATATACCATAGCGATAAAGCCCCCATTTGTCGAGTAAAAAAGCACAAAAAGGAACATCCTTTCAGCAGAAGGATATATCTTCTTTTTGTTTTCTTTTACTGGATCCTGTATACTAAGGTTCCCACGCGGCCTGTTAAGGCAGCCCAATACAAAAGCATTGGAGAGAGAAGCCTGAGAAAGCGGAGATTTGCGAAAGCAGTGAAGACGGCTTCAGCTGTTTTCCGGTCGAGAGAGGCATTTGCGAAAAGGAGGGGAAATTTGTGGTAGAGTTTCAGCATATCAGCAAGACCTATCGGGTGGCCAAGCGGCAGGCGGGGTTCGGCAATGCCGTCAGGGCGTTGTTTTCTCGGGAGTATGAAATTGTGCATGCCCTGCAGGATGTGAGCTTTTCCATAGGAGATGGTTGGCTATATTGGCCCCAACGGGGCCGGAAAAAGCACAACGATCAAAATTATGTGCGGCGTCCTTACGCCGGACAGCGGCCAATGCGTCATAGACGGCCGCATCCCCTGGAAGAACAGAAGGGCGCATGTGAGGGAGATCGGCGTGGTATTTGGCCAGAGGAGCCAGCTTTGGTGGGATGTTCCCGTTATAGACAGTTTTGAACTTATTAGGGATATGTACAGGCTGAAAAAACCGGCGTATACAAAAAATCTGGAAGAGCTCACAGAACTATTGGATCTGAGGGAACTTTTGAAAACGCCCGCCAGAAATCTGAGCCTGGGCCAGCGTATGCGCTGTGAGATTGCAGCCTCTCTGCTGCACGGGCCCAAGACTCTTTTTCTGGACGAACCCACCATTGGCCTGGATGCAGTATCCAAGATCGCCGTCCGGCAGTTTATTAAGCGGCTGAACGAAGAGAAGGGCACGACCGTTATCCTCACCACGCATGATATGCAGGATATTGAGGCGCTGGCCCGCCGCATCCTCCTTATAGGCCGGGGAAGACTTCTTTTGGACGGCAGTCTGGAGGAACTCAAAAGGCGCGCTTCCGGCAAAAAGCGGCTGACGCTGGAGTTCAGCGGCAGTGCGCCGAAGCTGTGCCGGGGAATGACGCTGGAAGAAGCGGGAGAAGAACGCATGGTGATTGGGCTGGAGCCGGAGGTTCTGGCCGTGTCGGAAGCCATAGCGTATCTTTCCGCCCAGACAGAGCTGACGGATGTTTCCGTCTCGGGCATTTCCACACAGGAGCTGGTTGCCTCCCTGTATAAGGAGTATCGCATATGAGACCATATCTTTCTGCGTTTCGGATCCGGTTTATCAATGGCTTGCAGTACCGGGCTTCAGCCCTCGGGGAAATGCTGTCCAGATTTGTGTGGGCTTTTATGGAAATTCTGGCCTTTCAGGCCTTATATAAAACCGGGGAAAGCGGATTTTCTATGGAGTTTTCCCAAACGGTCTCTTATATCTGGATGCAGCAGATTTTTTATATCCTGTTTAAGGCCGTGTATGGGGATGAAGACATCTGCTCCTCCATTGCAGGGGGCTCTGTGTCTTATGAGCTTGTTCGCCCGGCGGGACTGTATGGGCGTTGGTTCTGCCATGCGGCGGCGGTCCGCCTTTCATATACGGCTCTCAGCAGTCTGCCCGTCTTTTTGGTAGCCGCCCTTCTGCCGGCGCCATATGGTGTGGTTCTGCCTGCAGACATGGGGCAGATTCTGTTGTTCTTGCTCTCTTCTCTTCTGGCTCTTGGGGTCGTGGCGGCCTTTGCCATGTTGATGTATATTTCTATGTTTTATACTCTTTCCCATCGGGGGCTGAAAATCATCGTCACCGCCGTTACTGATTTTTTCTCCGGCGGATTGATCCCGCTGCCCTTTTTCCCGGAGCCGGTTCTGGCGGTAGTGGATCTTCTGCCCTTTGCGGCCATGCGAAACGTGCCCCTTCTGATGTATAGCGGCAGTCTATCGGGGGGCGCTGCGCTGCAGGGAATCGCCTTGCAGGTTTTCTGGCTTACGGTTCTGGTGCTGATAGGGCGCCTTGCTATGAAAAAAGCTCTTGGAAAAGTAATCGTGCAGGGAGGATGATGCAAATGAAATTCTATGTGAATCTGATTTTGCTGCAGCTGAAAAGCCAGATGCAGTATAAGGCCTCATTTTTTCTCACCATAGCAGGTCAGTTTCTAACGGCCTTTACATCCTTTTTCAGCATTTCCTTTGTGTTTGACTGGGTGGACGCTGTAGACGGCTTTACATACGGCCAGGTGCTTTTATGCTTTGCGGTGGTGATGGCCTCTTTTTCTCTGGGGGAAATGGTAGGAGGAGGGCTGGCTGTTTTTCCGCAGAAATTGGGTAACGGAGAATTTGACCGGGCACTGGTGCGGCCTAGGAGCATCCTTCTGCAGATCCTTATGCCAAACGTGGATTTTACGCGTCTGGGCCTGTTATTGCAAGCTGCTGCGGTGCTTTTTATAGCGGTTCCCGCCAGCGGAGTGAGTTGGAACGGCAAAAAGATTCTCCTTCTTTGCCTTATGATCTTTTGTGGAAGCATAGTGTTTTTCAGCCTCTTTCTGTTGAGGGCGGCCTGTTCATTTTTTATAGTGGAAAACCTGAATTGCATGGATATATTCACGTATGGGGCACGGCAGTTTGGCCGGTATCCCTTTTCCGTTTATGGGAAAGGCGTGCTCACATTTTTGACATGGGTGGTGCCGTTGGCCCTTTTTCAATATTACCCGCTTTTATATCTGCTGGATCGGGAGAAAAGTGAAACGTATATCGCTTTTCCGCTTCTTGCTCTTCTGTTCTGTATCCCCTGTTATTGTTTTTTCTGCTTTGGCAGAAATCGTTATAAATCCACTGGTTCCTGAATGGGATACCGCCCGGCTGCCGGATTCTATGTTAAAACACAGCTGCACCCTGCCGAAGTTTCCGGCAGGGTGCAGCTGCAGTAGTTTTATTCACGAATAACGGTATTCAAAATGTAGTTGCAGAACTTAGCAGATGTATGTTCACTAGGCCCCGTCGAAAACTCTTGCGTAGTTTTTTATGCAGGCTTCGATAATGCGAACTGCCTCTGCTGCTCCCTGGACGTCGTCCACCACGGTGGTCTTTCCCTCAAGCTCCTTATAGACGCTGAAAAAATGCTGCATCTCTTCAAAAATATGCTTTGGAAGCTGGTCGATATCCGCATATCCGTTATAAGTGGGGTCGCTGTAGGGGATGCCGATGATTTTCTCATCCCGCTTGCCGCCGTCCATCATGGTGATCACGCCGATAGGGTAGGTGCGCACCAGCGTAAGGGGCTGGATCTCCTCAGAGCAGAGCAGAAGGACGTCCAGCGGGTCTCCGTCGTCTGCATAGGTGCGGGGGATAAACCCGTAGTTGGCAGGATAGTGAGTTGAAGTATACAGGATCCGGTCTAAAATCAGAAGGCCGGTTTCCTTATCCAACTCATATTTTTTCTTGCTCCCCTTGGGGATTTCGATGACAGAGATGAAATCTGTCGGGTAAATCCGTTTGGGATCGATATCATGCCAAATGTTGGCAATAGCCATTGTCAGCGCCCCTTTCTTACATTTGCCGCCTACTGAATACACATCTGTTTTTCCCTATTTATTCAGAAGGAAAGTTTTCCATATAAGGCGGTCTAGTTGCCTTTTCATCATACACCTTTTGAATCTCCAGGTCAAAGCCCTTCCTCACGTAGGGGGTGCAGGGAGAGAGGGCCGCTCTCGCATACGGCAGCCCGGATAGGAAGAATAGAGGGAGGGGCCACAGAAAGCTCATCTATCCCCAAACTCAAAAATTCTGTGGTGAGAGAGGGATCAGCGGCCAATTCGCCGCACACTCCCACCCAGATCCTGTTTT
>URRG01000240.1 GCA_900550095.1 uncultured Oscillospiraceae bacterium | reverse complement strand
GACCCCAGTCCCGCCTGGATCGCAACTTGGAAAACGGCATGGCTGTCGCTGTAGGCCGTCTTCGCCCGGATAAACAGTACACCATCAAATTTGTCTGTCTCTCCCATAATACGCTGCGGGGCGCTGCAGGGGGAGCAGTACTGATGGCGGAGCTTCTCTGCGCAAAGGGGTATCTTGACTAAATTCATTTTTTAGGAGATATGTACATGAAGAAAACAGTATTTACTGGCGCAGGTGTGGCTATCGTCACCCCGATGCATGAAGACGGAAGCGTGAATTACGAGGTTTTTTCGCGGCTGCTGGAGGAGCAGATCGCCGGCGGGACGGATGCGGTCATAGCATGCGGCACCACTGGAGAGAGCGCCGCTCTTTCTCATCAGGAGCATGTGGAGGTTTTGGATTACGCGGTCCGCCGGGTGAATAAGCGGGTTCCCGTGATCGCCGGAACAGGAAGCAACGACACCGCTTATGCGCTTGAGCTTTCTTTGGAGGCGCAGAAGCTTGGCGCCGACGCGCTTTTGATGGTAACCCCCTACTATAACAAAACCTCTCAGACAGGGCTTGTCCGGCATTTCACATATGTGGCCGACCGGGTGCAGCTTCCGATCATTCTGTATAATGTTCCTTCGCGCACGGGCTGCAGTATCAAACCGGAAACGTTTCTGGAGCTTTCCAAGCATCCGAATATCGTGGCTGTGAAAGAAGCAAGCGGCGACATTTCCGCCGTGGCGGATATTGCCGCGCTCTGCGGGGAGGATCTCCAGATTTATTCCGGAAACGACGATCAGATCGTTCCTGTGCTTTCTCTGGGCGGAAAAGGAGTGATCAGCGTTCTTTCCAACATTCTGCCCCGAGAGACGCATGATATCTGCGAACTGTTTTTCAAAGGAGATACAGAGGGTTCCCGTCGGATGATGCTCAAGTATCTGGATTTGATCCATGCGCTGTTTTCCGATGTGAATCCCATCCCTGTGAAGGAAGCAATGAATCTGATGGGAATGCAGGCGGGGCCCTGCCGGCTCCCGCTTGTGGAGATGTCTGAAAGCGGGAAAAAGCATTTGGCGGGGATTCTGAAACAATACGGTCTGCTGTAAAAGTTCTGGGAGGAACGTTTCATGACAAGGATTGTTGTAAGTGGCTGCAACGGCAAAATGGGAAAAGAGATTGTGTCCATTATCTCTGAAGCTTCAGACTGCCAGGTTGCGGCGGGAATTGATATTCATACGACCGGGAACGAGGGATTCCCTGTGTTTGCGAAGGCGGAAGAGCTTTCTGTGGATGCGGATGTCCTGGTGGATTTTTCTCACCCTTCCGCCCTCTCCTCTCTTCTGGAGCTTGGAAAACGGCAGAAACTGCCGCTTGTTCTCTGCACTACAGGCTACAGCAAGGCTCAGGTGGATGAACTGAAAGAAGCCGCCGGCGAGATACCTGTGTTTTATTCCAGGAATATGTCCCTAGGGATCAATCTCCTGATAGAGCTTTCCAAAAAAGCCGCTCAGGTGCTGGGATGCAATTTCGACGTGGAAATCATTGAAAAGCATCATAATCAAAAAATTGATGCCCCCAGCGGGACGGCTCTGATGCTCGCGGATGAGATTTCCTCTGTGCTTCCTGAAGAGCCGAAATATGTGTACGACAGGCATTCCCGTCGTATGAAGCGGGAAAAAAACGAGATCGGGATCCATTCCATCCGTGGGGGGACCATCGTCGGAGAACATGACGTCCTGTTTGCAGGCCATCATGAAACTATCACCCTGTCGCACACGGCTCAGTCCAAAGAGGTTTTTGCTTCCGGCGCCGTGAATGCCGCTTTGTATCTCTGCGGGAAACCGGCTGGATTATATGATATGTCCGATCTGTTGAAATAAGGGGGTATATAAAATGAAGATCACTTCCTCGGATGCGATTACTCTCGTTACTCTGCAGGGCTGCCCTGCCGGGTTGAGCTTTTCGGCAGATGTGTTCTCCAGGATCGCCAAGCTGGGGGCGAATGTAGATATGATCTCTCAGGCTCCTACTCACGGAGATACCATTTCTGTTTCCTTTACCATTGTGGACGATGATCTTGGGAAGATCCTCTCTTTCCTTACAGAACTGCGGGAGAATTACAAGGTAAAACCTATTATCAGCAGCGGTAACTGCAAGATCAACGTATACGATGAAAACATGAAGGATACGCCCGGTGTGGCGGCTAGGGTATTTACAGCTGCTGCGGAAGTAGACACGGATATCAGGATCATCACCACTTCGGATGTAGATATATCCATATTGGTGACAGAAGCGGATTTTCACGACACGCTGAGGGCTATTGAGAACGCTGAAAAGTGATCCGATACGAAAAAGAGCTGTCTCCTATTTTTTAATAGGGACAGCTCTTTTTTATGTCTGGCCGCCGGCATGTATCAAATTCGCCTGGAAAGATACAGCGCTACTGGTGCGATATACACGCAGAGAAGCACCAGAGCCCCCAGCACAGTGCAAAGTATCTGGGCAGGCCGTTCCAGCCGGGCCAGCCATTTGGGAGAACGTTTGAGGAGCCACAGGCTGCCGCCTAAAAGGAAAATACCCGCTGCGAACAAAAGAAGAGAAATCGCCATCCCGGGAACCGTATAGGAAAGCTGAACGGTATTGCTTCCTTTTTCCAGCCTTACAGCCATAAAGGCGCCGAATACGCGGTATATCTCTGCTTCCTTTCCGTTGACAGTAGCGGTAAAGCCGCCGTCGTCGGCAATAGGAATGAACAGATAGCTCCCTTCTTCCCCGCCCTCCGCAGAGAAGGTCAGGGAATCGTTGGCGCTTTTACACGCGACGGAATTGCCTTCCCTCAGAACACGGCTGAGCCTTTCCTGGTTGATCCCGAAAACGCTGAAAGAGTTGGCTTCTACATCCTTATTTACCCGAACGCGGATAGAAACGTTGGTATCCGTAAAGGTTCCCAGACAGAGGATTCCGTTATTGCTTTGGGAGGGATATTTGACCTCGACGGTCTCATCGTTGACCGTAATATCAAAGCTGTCGTTGATGTGTTCTCTCAGGTAGTTGTGAGGTTCGTCAAAACAGTCGAAATAGAGTGTCTGTGTGTCCTCTACAGTGATTTCATAATACAGGATGCCTCCGGTCCCGTTCACATAGGCTTCATCCTCCAGATACAACCCCGGTTTCCCGTCCAGAGAAGTTCCCGGACGCACGTTGCCGTAATCAATAGGGGAATACTCGTATATGGGAGATATTTCTTCGGGGAAGAATGTTTGAAAGAGGGATTTTTGGATATCCACTCGGGAATTGGTCTGCAGATGCCCCAGTTCCTCGATGGAATCTGTCTGAAAAACAGCGCCGAAGGAGGATGCTTCCGGATTCTTTACGATAGCGTACCGCTCATTTTTATAAACGACTTCGTCTTCCGGTGAACAGTCGGAAAGAGATTTGATGATATACCGGTTTCCGAGCAGATAGTCGGTGAGTTGGGTTCCTCCATTGGAATTGACCTCCATCCAATAGGAGGAATATCCCAGTCTTTTCATGGTGTACATATAATCTTTAGAAGTCAGAGAAGTATAATGGCTGAGCGAGGGATAACCAAAGGAACCTGTCAGATTTACATCAAAATATTTTGATTGTGTTTTCACACGGTAGGGAGCACAGTCTATCCTATCCGCTAAATCCAGAACGGGAGCATAAGAGCTGGCGTCTCTAGCCGCGGAACCTATATATACGCATCCGTTGAAAAGGCATTCCATCAGGATCAAAAGAGAAAAAAGAGCTGAAAACAAAGGCTTTTGGATCTGTTTGTAGGAGCGGAACAGCAAAAGAAGGAAGTACGAGCAGGCAGTTATACATGCAAAGACCGAGAGTTTTTCCAGGGCTTCCGTTGATCCCCAAAGCGTTCTCGTATAGGGCGTTATCTCAGAAAAAGAAGTGCGGAGAAGGTATTCTGCCAAAAACAGCACGATTCCCGCAGAAAGAATGGAAAGGACGACCGCAGCATGGGAAGGGGCCTCCCTCTTGCCTATTCCCGCATCTTCTGAACGGGAGATTATATACGCTGCAAGAATCAGGCCGATAAAGACAGTGATATATCCATACCGCACGGGGAAAGCCTGATAACTGCCTGTGTGCCACATTTTATTGATAGGATCGATAACGACAGGAAGCAAAAGCAGTGCGAAAAGCACAACCAGCATATTTCTGGCAGGCGTTTTGAAAGAGGAATGAGAGAACGCCGCAGGGAAAGCTGCCAGCACTGCTGTAGTACAGAAGATAACAGGCAGGGTTGTGTCCAGTCTGGTAAGAAAATTACCTGTAGTCAGATTTGAGAGAAGATCGCCTGTTCTGGCAGAAGCCGCATATTCCAAAAGGGAGGGCAGCCATACGGGGGCGGTAAGCAGGGCCGAAACGGC
>URRG01000239.1 GCA_900550095.1 uncultured Oscillospiraceae bacterium | reverse complement strand
AAAATCCGGTGTGCCTATGGATAGATTCCAGATTTTTCTTCCCGACCGTTCCAGCTTCTGCTTTTTCTCATCCAAGGCTGCGAAAATTCCTGTTTCAAAATGCTCCAGTCTTTTAGAAAATGTAAATTTCATTTTGCTATTCTCACCTTCCAATTCCGGGCCCACCCGGGTTTATTTCCGTTTTCTCCTCCCGCCCTTCAAAGAGGCCTCGCACCGGCTGCATCCGGAGCACCCTGAACAACCCGAGCATCCGGAGCACCCCTTTCCCCGGTGCTTCCACATATATCGAATGGCTAAAACCAAAAGCAGCACAATGGCCGCCAAAATCACATAGTCCACAGGCTGCATGGTTAACCTCCTTTTTCAACCAACATATCGCATACACTGAAATTTTCAGTTTTAACTGGTTAGATCTACTGTGACTGTTAAAATCGATGATATAAACAAAATATCCGACTAACAGAAAAAACACATATGTTTCATACATATCGAAATGAACTGCAGAAACCGGCGAATCCGGTGTGCATATTCTAAAAAGCGCCAAAAACCTTTACAGCATGCCGGAAAATTTCCCAGCATGCTGTAAAAAGAATTTTCTCCTGCACAATAGTATACCACTACAGGAGTCGTCTGAACAGAAAAATTTACCACAATGATGCCACTGTGTAGAACAAAAAGGAGACCACCCAGGCTATCCCCGTCTGAAAGAGGACAACTCCCAGCGCCGCCCTTGTGCTGCCCATTTCCCTGCGAACTGCGGATATAGCCGCCACACAAGGAGTATACAGCAAAGTAAACAACAAATAAGAGAAAGCACTCACAGGCGTAAACATAGCGAAAAGGGCAACGGAAAGATCGCCTGTACCTGTTCCTGTGAGCACAGCCAAGGTGCTGACCACAGCCTCCTTGGCGGAAAAACCGCTGATAAGGGCTGTGGAAGCGCGCCAATCCGTAAAGCCCAGAGGGGCAAATATGGGGGCTATCCACTGGCCTATAGCTGCCAGAAGGCTCTGAGAGCTTTCCTCTACTACATTCAGGCGGGAATCAAAAGTCTGCAGGAACCAGATAATGAGAGTTGCCACAAAAATAACCGTAAAGGCACGAGTGAGAAAATCCTTGGCCTTATCCCAGATCAAAAGCCCCACACTCTTGGCGCTGGGGAACCGGTAGTTGGGAAGCTCCATAACAAAGGGAACCGGCTTCCCGTGAAAAATCGTCTTTTTCATAATGAGCCCACAGAGAATTCCCACAAGGATACCGATTACATACAGGCCTATCATAACCAGCGCCCGGTATTTCGGGAAAAAGGTGACTGTGAAAATGCCATAAATGGGCAGCTTTGCACTGCAGCTCATAAATGGGGTCAAATACATGGTCATCTTCCGGTCCCTTTCGCTGGAAAGAGTCCGCGTTGCCATAATAGCGGGAACAGAACAGCCGAATCCCATCAGCATAGGAACAAAACTCCTGCCTGAAAGACCGATTTTTCTGAGGAGCTTGTCCATAACAAAAGCCACACGGGCCATATATCCGCTGTCCTCCAAAATAGAAAGGAAGAAAAACAAAACAACGATCAGCGGCAGGAAGGAAAGAACGCTTCCAACCCCTGCAAAAACACCGTCGATTATCAGAGAGCGGACCACAGGATTGATGCCGTAAGCTGTAAGGCCGTCTCCTGTAATTCCAGCCAGCCAATCGATCAGCGCCGCCAGCTGGTCGCTGAGGAAGCTGCCGATCACGCCGAAGGTCAGCCAAAAGATCAGCAGCATGATACATAGGAATATGGGAATAGCCAGATATTTATGGGTCAGGATGCTGTCGATCTGTACAGAGCGGATATGCTCCTTGCTCTCTCCGCAGCGAACTACGGTATCCGCACACAGATTTTCAATAAAGGTATAGCGCATATCCGCCAGAGCGGCCTCCCGGTCCGTATCCAGCTCATGTTCCATCTCCTTTACGCTGTGCTCTATCATATCCGCTTCATTCTCTGAAAGCTGCAGAAGCTCCAGCATTGGCGTATCGCCCTCTACCAGCTTTGTGGCGGCAAACCGGCTGGGCACCCCCGCCCTTTCGGCATGATCCTCCACCAGGTGCGCCACAGCGTGAATGGCCCGGTGCACAGCGCCGGAGCAAAAATCCTGCCTTTTAGGAGGAATTTTGTTCTTAGCCACCTTCACAGCTTCCTCTATGAGTTCGCCGATGCCTTCGTTTTTGCTGGCTGAAATGGGGATCACCGGGATCCCCAGCTCCTCCTGCAGCTTCTGGATTTTGATAGTCCCCCCGTTGTTGCGAACCTCATCCATCATATTCAGTGCCAGCACCATGGGGATGTTCAGCTCGATAAGCTGCATGGTCAAATACAGGTTTCTCTCTATGTTCGTAGCATCGGCTATGTTGATGATGCCGTCCGGATGGGATTGGATCAGAAAATCCCTCGTGACGATCTCTTCATTCGTATAGGGAGACATGGAATAAATCCCCGGAAGATCCACCACTGTGTCATGGCTTCCCCGGATAGTTCCCTCTTTCCGCTCCACGGTGACGCCGGGGAAGTTCCCCACGTGCTGATTCGAACCGGTGAGCTGATTAAAGAGAGTGGTCTTGCCGCAATTCTGATTTCCCGCCAAAGCAAAAATCATGTTGCCGGCACCTCCTCGATCTCAATGTTCCGCGCGTCCTCCAAACGCAGTGTCAGCTCATAGCCCCGCAGACGAAGCTCAATGGGATCTCCCATAGGGGCCACCTTTCGCACAAGGACCATTGTCCTTGGGGTAAGTCCCATATCCAGCAGATGACGCCTGAGAGCCCCTTCTCCATTTACAGCTAAGATTTTCCCCTGTTTTCCAACAGCCAGTTCATCCAATCTCATCCATACCCTCTTCTTTCGTGTATACGTATATCATACTAAAAATCCTGAAAGTTAGCCCTACCGAACTTTTAAAATCATTGTACCTTTTTTCCTTTTCCGTGTCAACGCACTTCCATCTTTCTACAATATTTTAACATAATCATCTGTATACCCAATTGCACAAAAATACTTCCTATAATTTTTAGCATCGCATAAGTATACAGTTTTGTCCTGCAGATTTCAAAACTTCAGATATGCAACTGATGGTTCAACTGTCAGTTGAATTCCATCCTCTATATCTATTCAATCAACAGTATATGGAAGATAACTTGAAAAATTGCTATACTAATCTTGGAATAAACAGCACGGTTTCAGGCCAACAGCTTAGATGCCGTTCTCAGCATTTCGCCACTGGCCGGCATCAAGATGCTTTTCACGACGCATATCAAGAATAGGAGGAACGTATATGAAAATCAAAATCTGCGAGGTGATTCGGGAACAGCGCAGGCTTCGGGGCATCAGCCAGGAAAAGCTGGCGGAAGCCTGCGGCGTAACGGTACAGGCGGTGAGCAAATGGGAAACGCAAATGTCCCTGCCCGATATATCCATTCTGCCCCTTATCGCCAGCTTTTTCGGTATCACAATGGATGCTCTTTTCTTCGGAACCGAGCGGGAAACATCGGATTTGACCGCATCACGATCCAACACTGCCGAAACGCCGGTGCTTTTCCCAGACGACGGCATCCTTCGTGTGGTGCAGTACAGGGGAAATGTTCTGCTGCAATCTGCTGAGCTTCCAAACACACCCGCCATTTCTCTCTGTATACCCGAAACAAAGGCCGATACCCCTGTTTCTGTAGAAATCTGGGGAAATGCTTCTGTAGAAGGGGATATAAACGGCTCAGTTCATGCAGGTGGAAATGTAGAATGCTGCAACGTTAACGGCTGCATAACAGCAGAGGGCTATATTTCCTGCGAGGACGTACATGGCTCCGCAACAGCCGGCGGCAACCTGGAATGCGGAGATGTCAACGGAAGTGCATCCGCTGGAAAAAACCTGACTTGTGGAGATGTGGGAAACTATGCTTCCTCCTCCGGCGATCTGGTATGCGGCGATATAGGCGGAGAAGCCAAAGCGGGAGGCTGTATTACGAGCGGAGATATCGGCGGCAGCGCAGGAGCAGGCAGCGATATCTCCTGCTCGGATATTGGAGGAAATGCCGAGGCGGGGAACGACATCGAGTGCTCAGATATCGAGGGGAATGCGGAAGCGGGAAATGATATTTCCTGTGACAACATAGAAGGGAGCGCCACAGCAAAAAGAGATATCTCCTGTAGCAATATAGAGGGAAACGCAACGGCCTCCTCTATTCACTGCGATTGTATAGAAGGCGGGATATGTTCCCTGTAATATTTTCCTACCGGAACAGCTGCATCTGGACGCCTTCATTCTCTCTTCCCACGAGAGAAGCAACCACAGGTTTCCCTTTACTGAAAAACAGAGAGTAATCCAGGAATCCGTTTACGAAATCTTTCCCCAGCAGCCAAACAGGGCGG